>JBOGEK010000198.1:0-9580 GCA_050743645.1 Acidothermaceae bacterium | reverse complement strand
GATCGAGATCTTCACCGGTATCTCCGCACGTAACGGCCCGCCGAGCAACGCGGCGACGGGTTGCCCGAGACTGCGACCGAGTGCGTCCCACAACGCCATATTCAGGCCTGCTTTGGCGAAGAAGTTTCCAGCGATCGCGCGCTCCATCACCGCCGACAGCTCGGCGACCGGACCCAATGGACGCCCGAGGAGCGCCGGCTCGATCACGTCGCGAATCGCGTGCCGGGCCGTTACTTCGTCTTCGCCGCTCCAGTTACGTGTCGCGCTGACCTCACCGAATCCTTCACTGCCGTCACTTGCACGCACCCGCACGAACAAAAAGGTGGACGACGCGTGTGTCGACTTCGCGCCACGTACCGCGAGCGCCGGATTGAATGGACGGTTCACGACGGTCGTCTCGATGGCCTCGATCTTCGGCAGCGAAATCCCGATCGCGCGAGGATCGCTCATGTCTGCCTCAACTCCGCCGTGCACGCCGACGTCGGCCCGTCGTCGCACCCAGCAGTATTTGCGTCGGTAGATCTGCCGAGCTGGATGACGACAGACTCAGCTGACTGCGGAAAGTGGCACGCCACTAGATGGTCAGGACCCGCCTCGACCAATGCTGGATCTTCTTTCTCGCATTTCTCCGACACTGCCCCAAGCGGGCAGCGGGCGCGGAATCGGCAGCCGCTCTTCGGCACGACGCCTGCCTCGTCGGCGCGGTCTACCCATTGCCGACTGCGGGCTCTCTCCTCAGCGGGATCCGGAACGGGGATTGCACTCATCAGGCTGTGCGTATAGGGGTGCAGTGGATTCTCGAACAGCCGATCGCGTGGACCGGATTCGACGATGCGGCCCTGGTACATGACGGCGACCGTCGTCGACATGTACCGCACGATGGCCAAGTCGTGCGACACAAACAGGTACGTCAGGCCGAGCCGCTGCTGCAAATCGCGTAAGAGGTTGAGAATCTGGGCACGGATCGACACGTCGACCGCTGAGACCGCCTCGTCCAGCACGATGAACTCGGGGTCGAGCGCGAGCGCGCGCGCAATGCCGACTCGCTGGCACTGGCCGCCCGACATCTGGTGCGGATACCGGCTGCCCAGCTCGGGCCGTAGGCCCACCAGGTCAAGCAGTTCGCGGATGCGATCCGCGCGAGCCTCGCCCTTCAGGCCGAGATGCACCTTCAGCGGCAGACCAATGACCTGCTCGACGGTCTTGCGCCGATTCAGGGCACCGAACGGATCCTGGAAGACCAGCTGCATATGACGTCGCTGGCGGCGCAACTCACGGTCGCCGAGCCGAGTGAGATCGGTGCCGTCGAAAACGACCCGCCCAGCAGTCGGCCGTTCGAGACGAAGGAGCAATCGCGCCACGGTCGACTTGCCCGAACCCGATTCGCCTACCAACCCGAAAGTCTCACCACGCTGCACTTTGAAGGAAACCCCGTCAACGGCGCGGACGACGTCGCCACCGCGAAGTGCGTAATGGCGACTGACGTTGTCGGCCGAGGCAATCACGCCTGGTGCGGGCGCCTCCGCGGCGGCGGCCTGACGGGGCGTCATCATTGACCTCCGACACTCGACACGCTCGCTCGTTCGCGCGCGTAATGACATTCGGCGAACCGAGCACCGTCGATCGTGATCGGCACTGGTGTTTCGGCGACACATCTTTGGGTCGAGTAGGGGCACCGTGGGTGGAACGTGCAGCCGCTTGGCAACCGATCGGGCAATGGTGGCTGGCCACCGATCGATGGCACCGGCTGCGTGGTATCGACATCGAGCCGGCACACCGCCCCAAGCAATGCTTCGGCATATGGGTGAACCGGGTGCGCGTAGAGGTCGTCGACGGGGGAACTTTCGACGATGCGGCCTGCGTACATGACCTCGATCTCGTCACAGAAACCGGCTGCCACTCCGAGGTCGTGGGTAATGAGAATCACGGCCAGGTGCCTCTCGGCGACGATCCGGCTCAAGAGCTCCATCACGCGCGCCTGCGTCGTGACATCAAGGGCAGTCGTCGGTTCATCGGCGATAAGCACATCTGGATCACTCGCAAGCGCCATTGCAATCATCACTCGTTGACGCATGCCTCCGGAAAACTCGTGCGGGTAACTATCGATACGCCGGACCGGTTCGGGCACCCCTACATCGGCAAGTAGTTCGATCGCGCGCCTCCGCGCTTCCTTGGCCGAGACGTCGTGGGCGAGCCGCACTGCTTCAACGATTTGCTTGCCGACCGTAAAAACAGGATTGAGTGCCGACATCGGGTCTTGGTAGATGAGACTCATTCGATGCGCACGCACGCGGGCCATGTCGCGCGATGACAGGCCGAGTAAGTCGGTGTCATCGAGGAGCACTCGCCCACCCAGCGCAACCGGCTCGTGCACCAGCCGCATCAGTGCGAGGGCGGTAAGCGACTTGCCACTACCCGATTCGCCGACGATACCGAGCCGCTGACCGCGATCGAGTGAGAACGAAACGCCACGCACGGGCGTAACCGGCTCACCGTGTTTGCGCGGAAAGCCCACTGATAACTCGTCAACCGTCAAGAGCGTGGTCGACCGGCCGAGTGTCGTCGTACTCATCGCGACGTCCGTGGGTCGAGAAGCTCCTGCAGTTGATCGCCGAGCGTGTTGAGCGCCCAAATCGCCAGCAATATCACGGCGGCGGGGAAAATGACGTAATACAATGCGTGGAAGATTTGCGAGTACCCGTCTTTGACCAGCGTTCCCCACGACGCGGACGGTGGTGGCACACCGAGGCCGATGAAACTCAGGCTGGCCTCAATAATCATTGCATCCGCTGCGGCTAGGGCGGTGCGCGCAATGATGACGGGCGCAGCGTTCGGCAGGAGCTCACCGAACAGGATGCGAACGCGCGGGATGCCTAGCGCCACCGCGGCGCGGTAGTAGTCGGAACGAATCTCGGCCAGCACGGCCGATCGCGCAAGCCGGGCTGAGGCCGGAGTCAGCAAGAGGCCGATGATCACGATCAATGTCGGTAGGTCTGAGCCGAAGGCCGCAACCAACACGAGAGCGAAGAGAATCACTGGGATGGCCATGACGACGTCGACCGTGCGCATGAGCAACTCGTCGAGCAAACCACCGGCTTGCGCGGCGAAGAAGCCCCACAGAACGCCGAGAACCGTTGAGATGGCGGCCGCCCCGAACGAGATGCCGAGCGCTATGCGGCCGCCGAACAACAGACGGCTGAGCAAATCGCGGCCGAGCTCGTCGGTACCGAACCAGTGTGCCGACGAGGGCCCGTGAAACCGATCGATGACCGAGATCGCGTCGGGTGAGTGGGGTGCAATCAATGGCGCAAAGATCGCCGAGACCACAAGCAGGACCAAGATGGCAAGTGAGACGACGCCGAGCGGCCGATGCATCAACCGAGTAAGTAGCCGTTGCGTGGTGGGCAGCTCGCCGATGTCATCGCTCGGTCGTGTCGACGGCACCTCCGCCGTGGTGGCGCTCATGCCGCGCTCTCGCGAGTGGCCGCCTTGAGGCGCGGATCGAGCACGCCGTACAGCAGGTCGACGACGAGGGTGGTGAAAATGAACGCCGCCGCGGCAAAAAGGATCGAGGTCTGCAAGACGGCGTAGTCACGTTTGAACACCGAGTCGACGATCAAGGTGCCGAGACCCGGCCAGCTAAAGATGTATTCGATGATCACAACGCCGCCGAGTAACCGTCCGACAGTCATGCCGACGATCGTGAGCGTCGGAATCAACGCGTTCGGCGTTGCATGCTTGCGGATCGCCGTCGGGCGCAGCATCCCCTTGCCCTCGGCAGTCCTGATATAGGACGCCTCGCTCGCCTCACCGAGCGAGCCACGTAGGAAACGAAGTATCGGCGCGCACGCGGTGAAGGCGAGCGCGGTCGCCGGCATGAGGATCAACTTCAAGTTCTGCAACGGATCGCTGAAGATCGAGACGTATCCGCGGGTGGGCAGCCAGCGGAGCTTCACGGCGAAAACGATGATCAATGCAAGTGCCGCAAGAAACGACGGAACCGACATGCCGAGCGACGCGAACCCGGTGGCGGCCCGGTCGACGACGCCACGTGGGTGCATCGCCGAGTAGATCGCGGTCGGCACTGCGATCACGATCGCGATGAGCAATGCGGCCAGCGTGAGCTCGACCGTAGGCACGATGCGCCCGCCCATCATCGTTTGAACGGGTTCGTGGCTGAAGTACGACATCCCGAAGTGGCCGGAGAACAGGCCCGCCACCCACGATCCGTATTGCATGACCAACGGACGATCCAAACCCAGGCCGTGCCGCATCTGGGCCACCTGACTCGCGTCAATACCCTCGGTTTGCCCGACCAAGGTCGTCACCGGGTCACCGGGGAGCACACGCAGGACGACGAAGATCAGCACGGAGGTCAGCGCCAGCATGAGCACGCTCATGCCCACGCGCCGACCTACGTACCAGACCATTCCGACTCCCTTAACCGAGGCTGCGAACTACCGGAACTACCGTTCGAGTGTCCGTCAGCTCAGCGAAGCTTGCGCCAGCCGGGGTGTGCCATCGCCTTCGAGCCATACTCCTTGCACCTTCTTCTGGGCCGCGACGAGCGTGGCGTTTTGCATGAGCACAACCGACGGAACCTGCTCGTTGAACATCTTCTGCATTTGAGCCTCGGCCGCCTTGCGGGCAGTGTCGGACGTCGCAGCGAGAGTTTGAGCCATCAGGGCGTCGTAATCCGTGCTGTTCCAGTTGCACTCGCATCCGCCTGTAGTGAAGAACTGCAGCGCGAACGCGGGAACGGGCGGGAAGGACAGGAAGTCCATCACCATCGTGTTCGGGTACTTCTTACCTGCCGGCGCGAACTTCGCGGTCCAGGTGCTGGTTTCCTGCTGCTCGATCTTGAGGTTGATCCCGATCTGCTTCAGGTCGGCCTGCAGGATCTGGCCCATCGTCGTCCACTCACCGCGACGCCCCGCGAGGGTCCAGAAGGTGAGCGTGTCACCTTGCTTCACACCGGCTTCGGCGAACAGTTGCTTCGCTTTGTCGAGGTTGAAGTCGTAGGTCGGCAAGCTGGAGTCGTAGTCGGCACTGTTCGAACTGACCGGGTCGTTCGCAAGTGAGACGTCGGCTATGCCGTTGTACCCGGCCTCCGCCATGCTTTTGCGATCGACTGCATACGAGAGCGCCTGCCGAGCCTTGACGTTATTGAACGGTGGCGACGTCATATCGAGCATCAAGATCGTGACGCCTGATGTCGAACTCGATTTCAGGAACGTCAGGTTCTGGTCCGACTTCAACGTACCGACGTTCGTGGGGTCAACGCCCCACAACACGTCTAGTTGGCCAGTCTGCAACGAGGTGAGCGCAGAGGTCGCGTCAGCGGTACGCACGATGTTGATGGCGTCGACCTTCGGCTTGGTCCCCCAGTAGCCGTCGAACCGCACGAGGTCGACGTGATCGTCGGAGACGAACGACTTCAACTCGAAGGGACCGGTGCCGTCACCGTCGGTGTTGACCTGGCCGATCGTGTCGATGTTCGTCATGTAGACCCACATCAGCGCACTCGGAAGGACTGCATCCGGCGCCGAGAGATTGATCGTGAGCGTCGTATCGTTCGTCGCGACCGCGGAGGTGATCGCAGTGATCCGCTTACGTTGTGCTGCAGCGTTTTTCTTGTCAAGAACGTAGTTGATGTTTGCGACCGCGTCGTTGGCAGTGAACGTCTTTCCGCTGTGGTATTTCACGCCGGAACGAAGCTTGAACGTCCAGGTCTTCTGATCGGCGGACGCAGTCCACGACGTCGCCAGATCTGGCTGGGTACTACCATCTGGCGCGAGCTGGGTCAGGCCGTCGAAGAGCAACGACGCCACCGGCTTTTCGGTGCCTGAGTTGATGGTGTTCGGGTTCAGGCTGGTCAGACCGCCTCCGGTGTAACCGTAGGTCAGCGTTCCGCCCGCCTTGGGGCTTGCCGGCGTTGAGTTGGTGGCGGCGGAGCTAGCCGTGCCGCCGCTTGAATTGTTCGCTGCGGGCGACTTGCTGCTACTTCCGCAGGCAGCCACTGTGCTCACGACACAGACGGCGAGGAGCGCGGTCAGAGTTCTTGACCTTCTCATTGAGCTCGTTCCCTTCCAAGGTCGAGCCGAGGATCAGCCTACGGCTGTGGGGTCAGGTGGGGAGATGGCCCGCCAGGCCACCGGTGACGATCGTGTTGTCGATGCGATTGGTGCGTTCGAGGATCTGAATGGCTAGAGCGGCGCGACGAACTCGTTCGCGTGCCGTATCGAGTGCGTGGTTACGTAAGTGATGGCCGTAGGGGTAAATGCCCCTTGCATTTCGGACGGCGAACTTCAAATGCACGGGTGCGGCTACCCGAACAATTTCTGGAACATCGTAATAACGCAGCGAGGCGCCAAAGTCGTCAGGGGCCTCGATGTACATGTCGATCGGCACGTCTATTGCAGACCGCAGTTCGGCGAGCTGCGCCACTGAAAGATCAACCGGAACGTTGATCGTGTCGGCTCCGAGCTCCTGCAGGAGCCGAGCGGTCGCAGGGTTCGACGCGGGCAAGGACGCCGACACCTTGAACCGTAGGTCAGCAGGAAGCAGACCGGCATCTCGCATCTTGCCGAGTACCCAGAGCTGGCCGAGGTCTGCGACCAGAACGCTTCGCAGCCCGAGTTCGCAGCCATGCCGGACGTCTTCGATGCCTGCGACGAGCTGATCGGAGCCACGCAGCGTCGCCGCCACGGCACGTCCGCCCTTCGACGAGGCCTGCACACCGGTATCCCATTCCGCGCGCGGACCGACGAAGAGGCAGATTTCAACGGCGTTCTGTTGCCCGATCGCGACCATCTCGCGGATCTCGGAATCGGTCTGCATCATGATTCCGCTGCCCTGGCTGATGCGATGCACTCGGACACCGAGTTCGGCCGCTGTCGCGAGCACTACCTTCAGCGCCTCTGGGCCTTCCACCGAAGGAATCTCGACGTGATACGCGGCACCGTCCGGAAATGTGGCGGACGACGTCGGCAGCGTCGCGGTGCTGCTTGGCGCGAGCACGCCCAGCTCGGACAGATAGCCCACGAACTCGTGCCCGAGAGGTTGAGACATTCGCGCTTCTTTCAGTTCAGTATACGGAACCACGGTTTTATGACTAGCCCGAGTATGCCCCCGAAGACCGTGATGTCAAGACCTGGCGGCACAGTCGTTACCGAGTCGCCACCGTGGTTGACGAACGATGTGCGTGCGAAGAAACACCAACGCACAAGAAGCGCGTCGGACGACGTAGCGGCGAGAAAGTCGTTATTGCAATTCGACCGGCACGGGGGCACCGAGCTGTGTTGAAATCGCGCGCGCTGTCTCAATGACGGACCCTGCGAGGCGCGACATCGCCGGACCGGCCATGTTGTGCGCGAGCCCCACGACACCGACCGATGCAATCACCTCGTCGAGATGATTATGGATTGGCGCAGCGATGCATCTGACGCCCGCAACCTCTTCTTCGTCATCAATCGCGTAGCCGTTTGCGCGCACCTTCTTGAGGTTCGACTTCAACGCCTGAAGTGACTTCGGGCTCTTGGACGTGCCACGACTGAAATCGAGGTCGGAGGCAAGGCCGTCGAGTTCGGCATGCGGCAGGTAGGCCGCGATCGCTTTGCCGACCCCGGTGAGATGCAAAGCCGCCCGCTTCCCTACGTAGGTGTCGAACCTCACGTAGCCCGGTCCATCGATCTTCAGCAGGTAAACGACGGATGCATGGTCGCGCCGCGCAAGATGCACCGTCATCCCAGCGGCATCACGCAGCCGCTCGAGATGAGGCACAGCGATATTCGCGACGTCGGTGTCGCGCATAGCACGCATCGCTCGCATGCCCAGCTCGAACATTCGCAACGTCAATCGGTATCGACCGTCGTCGTCGCGCGACAGATAACCCAACTGCTCCAACGCGTTCAACAGCACGAAGGCGGTGCTCTTGGGCAACCCGAGCTCATCAACGACGTCGACCATGCGCAGACCCTGGTTGCTCCGCGAGATCAGCTCAAGCACGCCAAACGCCTTCTCGACCGCTGGCGTCGAATACTTGCCGCGCTTCTCATCTGAAGCCGCTGCTCGGCCGGCCGGGCCAGCCTCTGGGCCTCGCTGTGATGTCGTTGCCATGCCATCCCCCTCTACTCGTCGGGTTTTGCCGTCGCGTGGAATCGTCGCAGAGCGGCGACGACGCCGTCGACGGTTGCGTCAAGCCAGCGCTGCCCGTCAGTTGTGTTCGCGAGATCAGGGCTGTCGCTGTAGCCCGCGATGCGCGCCCACGTTCGATGGTCTTCGCTCAGGTAGGCACCGTGAAATCCCTTGGGATCGGCGCCGAAGTCGCCGTCGCGATGCGGCGGGGCAGCTGACACCAGTTCTGGCCACAGGGTCATCATCAGTGACGTTTCGAATGCACCGGCGTGGCCGGGCAACCGATTCTGCCGGTGCGCATCCGCGGCCACCAACGACTCCCACGCCATCACCCAGTACGAACCAGCGCCCACAGGGATGCCATGCGTAAGCGCGACATCGCGCGCCACCACGTTGATGATGTCGCTGTTGCCGCCGTGTCCGTTGATCAGGAAGATCTGCCGGAACCCCACGGCGACAAGGGAGTCGCACATGTCGGCCAGGAATCGTTGCAGTGTCGGTGCCGAGACCGAAATTGTCGCGCCGAACGGCAAGTGATGACGCGAGTACCCGATCGGCAATGTGGGTGCGACGACGACGTGCATCTCCTCCGACAATGCCTGGGCCGCCCGCGCCGCGACTTCCGACACGATCATGAAGTCGGTACCGGTAGGCAAATGCGGCCCGTGCTGCTCGCATGCTCCGACCGGCAGCACCACGAGGTCGGACGCCGAAGCCACCAGCTGGTCGCGATTCAGCTCAGCAAATGCGTTCGCGTGTCGTGCGGTCACGGCATTCCTTTCGGGGCGCCAACCGACGAGTGGGCCACGGACCGGACGGCCATGTCGACGACGCGATGCTCGCGCATCGAGGTGACCACCGCGGCACCGAGTTCAAGACTGGCCAGCCCATCGGCGGTGGTCGGCGATGGGGCGACCTCGCCGCGCACCGCAGCAACAAAGTGCGCGAGCTGGTACTCGAAGCAGACAGCATTCCAGCTTCGCTCGAGCTCATGTTCTTCGGTCTCACCGCCATCGTCGAATACGAGTCGCCCCTCACGCCGAATGATTTCTGCGCTGGCGAGTGGCCCCAGCACTCGGAAATGCCCGGCGGGCAAGGCAGGAACGAGCCACCCGACCTCGAGCCTCGCCAGATCACCGGTCGCCCACTCGACGTTTGCCGCAACGAAGTTCTCGCCTTGGAGGTCGGTGCGTGTTCGAATACCGGACGCCGATGCTCGGATAGGCCGCGAGCCGGTAAGAAAGGCGACGTAGTCGGCAAGATGCGCGCCCTCGTGTACGAATGCGGGCGCCCGCGAAAGGAATCGGTTCATTCGCGCGAGATGGGCCGCATTCGTAGGGTCGTAACGCTCGTCGTATGCGCCGAGAGTAAAGACCAACGGGCTTCCCAGCCGACCGACGGCGATCGCGTCACGCAAGAGCTGCACGAGCGGCGAGAACCGGTT
>JBOGEK010000197.1:0-2682 GCA_050743645.1 Acidothermaceae bacterium | reverse complement strand
GGCGTAGCGCGGTCAAGCCGAGGCTGTCGAGTGTTTCCTCAACCCTTCGTCGCATCACCGCGGGCTGCATGCCAAGCGATTCCATCGCGTACGCGAGTTCGTCCTCGACGGTGTCGGTGACGAATCCGGCGAGCGGATCCTGGCCGACGTAGCCGACCACGTCGGCGAGTTCGCGCGGCGGGTGCGTGCGGGTGTCTCGTCCGTCGACGATGACCCGGCCCGCGAGCGTGCCACCGGTGAAATGCGGTACCAGGCCGTTGATCGCTCTCAGCAAGGTTGACTTGCCGGCGCCGGTGCGTCCGATGACCAGCACCAGCTCGCCCTCGGGAATGTCGAGATTGACGTCGCGCAAGGTTGGCCGGGAGGCGTCGGCGTACGTGATCGACACATCGTCGAAGCGGATCATCGCGCGGCTCCGACGAGTTCAGGCTCGGTTGTTTTCGCGGGCGGTGCGGCAATCTCGACAATCGGTCGCGGTGAAAGCCAGGCCGGAGCGAGCGCGATGACGATGCCGACGAGTGCCGGCCATGGCAGCTCCGGTGCCACGATCGGGTACGTGCCAGTCTGCAGTGAACCCGGGAAGCTCCGGCCGGCCAGGATCGTGCCGGCCAGCGCGGCCGCACCGGCGCAGATCGTGAACCATTCGGGCCCGCGCCATGGGTCGGGCCGGTATTTCGATCGGACGACGCCACGCCCGCCGAGCAAAATCGAACCAGCCGCAATCACGCTGCCCGCGATGAGAAGTGGCACGCCGACGATCGCGGGCGATCCGCTGTCGAGCAGGCCGTAAACCGCGCATGCCACCGCTAGTAACCCCGCGAGGACGGCCGCAGTGGTGAGTCGCCGGCGCCGCAGCGACACGGGCCCACGGCGTCCGAAGCCGCGCGAATCCATCGCTGCCGCAAGGTCGATCGAACGTTCGAGCGCATCTTGCAACACGGGTAGCGCAACGCCTATCCAGCCACGTAAGCCGGACGACGCAAAGCCACGCAGCCGCCGTGCGCGGCGTACCCGCACGACGGCGTCGGCGAGTTGCGGCGCGAACGACATCGCGACTGTGATGGCGACTCCCACTTCGTACAGTGCGCCTGGCAGTGCGCGTAACAACCGCCGGGGGCTGGCGAGCGAGTTCGCGGCGCCGACGCAGATGAGCAACGTGGCGAGCTGCAGTCCGCTGTACGTGGCGGTGAGCAACGCCTGGGTGGTGACCGGACCGCCGATGCGCAACCCGGTGAGCACGCTCGGCAGCGGCAGGCTCGGCAGCCGCACGATGACCGTGCCGGGCAAGCTGTTGCCGAAGACGATCTCGAAGACGAGACGAATGACGATGACGAAAACGCCTAGCCGCAGGAAGAATCCGAATGCACGGCCGCCGTATGGGCCGCGTCGAGCCGCGACCACGAAAGCTGCGGTGGCCAGCAGAAGCCCTAGCAGCAAGGGATTCGTCGTTCGAGTTGCCGTTGCGCCGAGTGCCAATGACCAGGCCCACCACGCTCCTGGGTGCAACGGCCGCGGTTCACGCGCCGCCAGCCGAGTCGTCAGGCTCATCGTCGTCCGGCCAACGTTTTCAGGGCCGCACCGAGGGCAAGGGCCACGACCAAGATTGCGCCGATGACGGTGCCTGCTGGGAAACCGCTCGATTTGTGGGCCGTGTTGAGGGAGGTGAGTGGGAGGCTCGACGCGGCCGGGCCGGCGGAAGACAAAGCGCTCGCTGTCGTCGGTACCGCAGCTGCAGCTGCCGACGCAGGCGCTGCGAGCGGTTGGCTCGAGCGGATCGTCTCGGCTGTCGATGCGGGCGTCGCCGTTGGCATTGGCGTTGGTGTCACTGTCGGAGGTTTCGGTGCGGGGGATTTTGCCGGTGTAGCAGCGGATTTCGTCGGAGCTGTCGCTGGACTCGCAGTCGCGATAGGTGCACTGACAGCGGCGGCGCACTCGGTCTTCGGGTAGCCATCGATGCCGCAGATCAGTCCGTTGCCGATGCGCACGTTCGACGCACCGACTGCTGCGTCGAGCACGTCGACGCCGGTCGAGCCACTCGCCACCTGGACGCATCCGGAAACCACTTGTGCGCGAGGCTTTTCACCGGTCGGCGCATCGGAGGCGAGCCCGAAGTCGAGCACTATGCCGACCCGAAGATCTCCTTGCTTGGCTGGAGTCGAGGCGCACAGTTTCGCGAAATCCGGCGTGGTTCGGGGTGCGAGATTTCCTGCGGCTTCAGCCTGGACGGCGAACCGCCATCCCTGTACCTCGCCGTCGACCGGATGCTCGAACGCCGGCCCGCGCTGCGAGTACTGCCAGTTGCTGCCGCTCGCCACGTAGAAAGCCCAATAACGGTAGGCA
Organism: Acidothermaceae bacterium; assembly: GCA_050743645.1. GTDB lineage: Bacteria > Actinomycetota > Actinomycetes > Acidothermales > Acidothermaceae > JBOGEK01. The sequence goes on along the minus strand of JBOGEK010000197.1, from coordinate 342 downwards.
GTTGCGGCTTGTGCGGTGCCGCTGCCAATACCGACGAGACTTCCGGCAATGGCGACGATCGCAAGCACAGCCAAAGCCGTGCTTGCGAATCGTCGGCCCTTGGTCATGCGTTCGCGCCACCCGCGCTGGCCGCGTTCGCCGTCGGCCTGCGACGGCGGGCAGCGAAGGTGGCACCGAATCCGAGCAACAGCAGTGCGCCGCCGAGCGCGGTGAGCGGCACGATGTCACGGCCGCCGGTCATCGGCAATGTCGGCGTGCTCGTAGCCACCGGGACGGGCTGAGCGACCGGCGTCGCCACCGGGCTCTGCACCGGCGACGGAGTGACTGCAGTGCGCTCGGTCG
>JBOGEK010000196.1:0-1719 GCA_050743645.1 Acidothermaceae bacterium | reverse complement strand
CAGCAACACCTGGCCGCCGTCGAGAATCGATTCGATCGCGGCGACCCCAATTCCCTTACGCCGCACGTCTTGTGAGCGTTTGCGGTAACGAGTGACGAACTCAGCTTCGCCACCGACGCCGCGTAGCACCCGAAGCCCCGCGACGGTGTCGGCGCCGAAGCTCGTGAGCTGCCCGACCGAGGTGCGAAGCGCGGTTTGCTTGTGGTGCAAGGGTTTCATCAACGGGCCGACTGCTGCCATCAAGACGGGCACGCCGATCAAGACCAACAACCCGAGTTCGAGGGAGGTCGACAACATCAGGATCGAGACGGCGATGAACGCCACGACCGAACCGGCCGCGCGGGCGGTGATGTCGAGTGAGTTGCCGATGTAGAGCGCGTCTGTGGTGGCACTGCTCACGACATCGCCAAGATCGACTCGTTGCGTGAGTGAACCGCCCAGCTTGGTCGCCTTGCGGGTGAGCAGCTGCTCGATCCGAAACGTGGCGGTCATCCAGTTCGTGACTGCGAACCGGTGCCGCGCGATGCCCGAGCCGGCTTGCACCAGCCCGATGCACAGGAGTACCGCCGACCAGGCGACGAGCGCCGAGGTGTCGTGGCGCGAGATGCCACGGTCGATGGCGCGACCAACGACGAAGGGGGTGACCGCTTGGCCACACATCCAGACAATGCCGAAGAACATGCCGCCGAGCAGGGTGACCCGTTGACCGTTCGCCACCCACGTGAGGAAGCGGAAAGGGGAGCTGATCTCGGGACCGCCGGGATCGCCGGGATCCGTCAAAGGAAAGGCACGCACGTCTGGCCACGTTAACCGCTAGACGCGGGTGCGGCACCTGCTTTCGTCGGAGCCGGCGTCGGCGGCGGGCTCGGTCGCAGTGTGGGTGACCAGCTCGCCGCAATGGCAGACGAGCAGCACTTTCGGGCCGGACGGCGTGTGCTCGATCGCGACGACCGATTCGTAGCCGAGCAAGATCCGTGACTGATGGCGGGGGCAATAGGGCGCGAACATGATTCGATAGTGCGGCGCGAAATCGTGCAGGTCCATCTAGTATTCGGTCATGAGTACCTTCAGTAAGGACTTCACGATTGACCCTCGGCGGCTGCGCGTCCTGCGAGAAGTGAACCTGCGTGGCACCGTGACCGGCGCGGCTGCCGGGCTGCACCTCACGCCGTCCGCGGTCTCTCAACAGATCGCGGTGCTGTCGCGCGAGCTCGGCGTCCCGCTGCTCGAGAAGACCGGCCGCGGGGTCCGGCTGACGGGCCAGGCGCACGTGGTGCTCGAGCACGCCAGCGTCGTGCAGGCCCAGTTCGAGCGGGCCCGCGCCGACCTGGCGGCGTTTGCCGACGGCACGGTCGGCACGGTCGCGGTAGCTGGCTTCTCGACGGCGATATCGGGGCTGGTCGTACCTGTGATCGCGCGGCTGGCGACAACGCGGCCCGGCATAACGGTCTCGGCCGTCGAGATGGACCCACCCGATCTGTTCACGCAGCTCGACCGTGGCGAGCTCGATATCGCGATCGCGGTCGACCACCGACGGGTACCGCCACGCAGCGATCCGCACTATCACCGCATCGACCTGATGTCCGACGTTCTCGACGCAGCACTACCGACCGATCACCGTTTCGCCGAGCGCGACGAGGTCGCACTCTCCGAACTCGCCGAAGATGTTTTCGTTGCCGCGGCACCTGGCACGTCCTGCTACGAGGTCTCACTTTCTGC
>JBOGEK010000195.1:0-4574 GCA_050743645.1 Acidothermaceae bacterium | reverse complement strand
GTCTCTCCGTGCTCGGTGTGCTTGCCGTCGTCGCGGCATTCGGCGGCGCCTGGTACTTCGTGACGGCCCGCCCCACGACGGTTGCGTCCGCTGCCGCACACGCAGTCGCCGCGACGCCCCAGCCGGGCGGCGCTGCGACGCCCCAGCCCGGCAGCGCTGCGTCGCTGCCGTCGAGTGGTGCGCTCTCAGGCTGGCCGACTGCGGCCGCGTCGCCGACCACGCTGCGCACTGACCTGCCGATCGTGGTCGACGTCGTCGGCAAGGTGGTTGCGCCCGGCGTGGTTGAGCTGCCGCCCGGGTCGCGCATTCGCGACGCGGTGCACGCCGCGGGTGGCGCCTTACCGGGTACCGACCTGACCGCGCTCGACCTCGCGAGCCGGCTCAATGACGGGCAAGAGATTTTCGTCGGCATCGCACCTCCGTCGGGCGCGGCAGCGCAGGCCGCAGGCGGGGTGGTCGACGGAGCAGGCGCAACGACCGGCGGCGCTGGAGCAGCCACTGGCCAGAATGGCTCGGCCGCAGGAGGTTCGTCGTCCGGCATCGTCGACGTGAACACCGCGACACTTACCGACCTCGAAACGCTGCCGGGCGTCGGGCCGGTGCTGGCGCAGCACATCGTCGACTGGCGAACCCAGCACGGCCGGTTCACCGCGATCACGCAGTTGCAGCAGGTCTCTGGCATCGGACCTTCGAAGTACGCCGATCTCGTTGCGCGGGTACGGGTATGACCGCGCAGCCACCCGTCGACGAGTTATTGGCTGGCGAACCGCCCGACCTGCGACTGTTGCTGCCCGCAGCGGCTGCCTGGTTAGCGGCTGGTGCCACCATTGGCTGGTCATCGCGGGCGGGATTGACTGTTGCGCTCGTGCTGATCGGTGTCGCCGTCGGCGCCTGGCTGCTCGCTGGTGGGCGGCGCGCTGGTGGGCGACTCGGTGCGCGTCGCTGGTGGGCGCTGGTGCTCGCTGCGGCGGCGTTGTGCGCGGCCGGCTCGGCTGCCGCGGCGGCTTGGCGCGTGGCGGCTATCCACCGGGGTCCGCTGCCGGCGCTGGCCCGCGCTGACGCCAAGGTGAGTCTTGAGTTGGTGATCGGCTCCGACCCGAAACAGCTTTTTGTCGCAGTAGGCACCCACGGCGCCCGCCGCTCGATCGTCATCTTGTCGGCGAAGGCGCTTGAGGTGACCACTGTTGACGGCGTCACGACCTCGATCCGCTCGCCCGTGTTCGTGCTCGCGGGCGGGCATGGCTGGCTCGAGCTGCAGCCAAGCGAGCATGTGCGAGCGTCCGGGCGGCTCGGCGTGCCCCAACCGGGCGAGTTCGAGACCGCCACGTTCGACGCAACCGGTTCGCCGTCAACCGTCGGGCGAGCGTCACCGGTGCAGCGAATCGCGGGCCAGGTGCGCGCCAGTTTGCGTGCTGCTACTGCACCCTTGCCGGCGGGTCCGGGTGGACTGTTGCCGGGCTTGGTCGACGGCGACGTCGCGCGGCTGCCTCCGCAAGTCGAGGCCGACTTCAAGACCACCGGCCTAACGCACCTGGTTGCCGTTTCCGGGGCGAACGTGGCGATCGTGCTCGGTGCCGTGCTGGTCGTCGCGCGCTGGACCGGGTTACGGGTGCGCGGACAGGCTTGTGCGGGCGTGCTGGTGATCGTCGCGTTCGTCGTTGTCGCCCGCCCGCAGCCGAGCGTGCTGCGAGCGGCCGCGATGGGCCTAGTCGCCGTCGTCGCATTGTCGACCGGACGACGAAAACGTGCGCTGCCAGCCCTTTCAGCTGCGGTGCTGTGTCTGATCTACGTCGATCCGACGCTGGCCCGAAGCGTGGGTTTCGCGTTGTCGGTGCTGGCGACCGGGGCGCTTGTCGTCGTAGCACCGCGGCTTCGTGACCACCTGGCACAGGTGATGCCGCGCCGGCTTGCCGAGGCGCTGTCGGTGCCGACCGCCGCGACGCTGGTCTGTGCGCCAGTGATCGCGTCGATCTCTGGCAGCGTCAGCTTGGTCGCGATCCCGGCCAACCTACTCGCCGAACCGGTCGTCGGCGTAGCGACGATTCTCGGGGTGCTCACGGCATGTATCGCACCGTTCTGGTTAACGGGCGCGACCTTGCTGGCGAGGCTCGGCGCCGTCCCGTGCAGCTGGCTCGTGTTCGTGGCCCACACCTTCGCCCACCTGCCTGGCGCTTCGCTGCCGTGGCCGAGTGGCTCAGTTGGCGCGCTCGACCTCGTCGGCGTGGTCGGACTCTTCGCATTGGCCGCGCGTTTGCTGTGGCATGCTGCGACTCGTGCCGCCGATGCCCGAAACGACTGACCGGTCGCCGATCACTGTCGTGGTCGGCGACGAAGAGCTCCTCGTCGAGCGGGCGGTCGCGCGCGTCGTCGCCGCGGTGCGCGCCGCCGATGCTGACGCCGACATCCGCGCGATCTCAGCCGGCGAACTAGAAGTGGGTCAGCTCGCCGAGCTGACCAGCCCGTCGCTGTTCGGCGACCGGCGGTTGCTGGTCATCCGCGACGTCGAGCAGGTCGGCAAGGAGGTCGTCGAGGAGTTGACGGCCGCCTGTCGAGAAGCCGGCGCCCTCGGCCACGACACCCAGCTGGTGTTCGTGCACAAGGGTGGCGCGCGCGGTAAGGCGGTTGTCGATGCCGCGTTGAGCTCGGGCGGACGCCGGGTCGAGTGTCCGAAGCTGACCCGCGCCTCCGAGCGAATCGATTTCGTCAAGGGCGAGTTCAAGGCGCTTGGCCGCACGATTACCGACGATGGGGCGCGGGCGCTTCTCGACGCAGTCGGCAACGACGTCCGCGAGCTGGCCGCCGCGTGTGCCCAGCTGGGCACGGACACCGACGGTCGCGTCGACGCCGCCCTCGTCGGTCGCTATTACCGCGGACGAGCCGAGGCCGGCGGCTTCGCGGTGGCCGATCGGGCGATCGAGGGTCGCCTCGGTGAGGCGCTCGAACAGTTGCGTTGGGCCCTCGCGGTCGGCACCGCGCCGGTGCTGATCACCAGCGCGCTCGCCCAAGGAATCCGGTCGCTGGCGAAGGTCGCCAACGCGCCGCGGGGCCTTCGCGGCGCCGATCTGGCCCGCGAACTTGCGATGCCGCCGTGGAAGGTCGACCGGGTCAAAACCCAACTTCGAGGCTGGACGCCGGCCGGCGTTGCGGCATCGGTACAGGCGACGGCGATCGCCGACGAGCAGGTGAAGGGCGGCGGCACCGACGCCGGCTACGCCCTGGAGAAAGCGATCATGGCGATCGTCGCGGCTCGCCAGCTTCAGACATGACGAACCGGCGCCGGGTCCTCCTCGGACCCGACGCCGGTTCGGCGATGTCGACAGCGGCTGCGGGTGTTACAGCGCGGCTGCGCGCTTGGCGAGCGCAGACTTGCGGTTAGCGGCCTGGTTGGCGTGAATCACGCCCTTGCTCGCGGCCTTGTCGAGCTGACGGCTCGCGGCCTTGAGCAACTCGGTTGCCTCGGCCGTGTTGCCCGCCTCAGCGGCCTCGCGGAACCGGCGGACGGCGGTCTTCAACGACGACTTGGCGGCCTTGTTGCGCAGCCGCGCCTTCTCGTTGGTGCCGATCCGCTTGATCTGGGACTTGATGTTCGCCACGCGAAAGCCTCGTGATTGTTCGGGGGTTAAGTCAGGACGGGATGCCATCGACAGTGGCGACAGCACACGCGAAGGGCAAGATTACCGGGCGCGGGGTTCGGCGTCCAACCGGGGGTTCGGCGCTTCACGGCGAAGCGGTCACGAGCTCGAAGTGGGTGACCTCTGGGAACGGGTCGTAGAAGTGGTGCAGCAGCGCGCGCCACTGCTCATATTCGGGTGAGCGGCGGAAGCCGTCGGTGTGGTCTTCGAGGCGCGCCCATTCGACGAGCAGCAGGTAGCGACTCGGTGTCTCGACGCAACGCTGGAGGCGCAACGACCCGAAGCCCGGTTGGACGCCGATCAGGTGTCGCGCGCGCTCGAACGCCGCTTCGAAATCGGCTTCGAGACCGGCTCGGACGTCGAGAAGCGCGTGTTCAACAATCATGGTTGCCATCGTGGCCTACGCGAGTTGGCCCGGGCGTGACTGCTGCCCGCCGCTTGCCCGCACGGCGTGGGACGATGGTGGCTCCCTGAAGCCCTAAGTGGCAGCCTCGCCCCGCGACCCGACCATTCGAGAGAAGCGCGTGCCCAACCGCACCGATCCGGCGAAGATCCGCAACTTCTGCATTATCGCCCACATCGACCACGGCAAGTCGACGCTTGCCGACCGCATGCTGCAGATCACCGGCGTGGTCGACGAGCGTTCGATGCGCGCCCAATATCTCGACCGGATGGACATCGAGCGCGAGCGCGGCATCACGATCAAGAGCCAAGCGGTGCGGCTGCCGTGGCAGGTCGACGGCAGCGACTTCGTGCTGAACCTCATTGACACCCCCGGTCACGTCGACTTCACCTACGAGGTGTCGCGGTCGCTTGCCGCGTGCGAGGGCGCGGTGCTGTTGGTCGACGCCTCCCAGGGCATCGAGGCGCAGACGCTGGCCAACCTCTATCTCGCGCTCGCGGGTGACCTGCACATCATCCCGGTACTGAACAAGATCGACC
>JBOGEK010000194.1:0-1739 GCA_050743645.1 Acidothermaceae bacterium | reverse complement strand
CTCGCGGGCCGGTCGCGCTGCACGCGGCGCCCGAGCGGGACGAGCTGCCGCCCGTGGCGGGATACGACCGGGAACCGCGCCGGCCTCGTGCTCGCCTCGACCGATGGCCGAAGCGAGAACGTCGCCCTTGTAGATCCACACCTTCACGCCGATGCGACCAAACGTCGTGCGCGCCTCGTACAGGCCGTAGTCGATGTCAGCGCGAAGCGTGTGCAGCGGCACCCGACCCTCGCGGTAGAACTCCGTGCGGCTCATCTCGGCGCCACCGAGGCGACCCGAGACCTGAACCCGGATGCCCTTCGCGCCCGACTTCATCGCGCTCTGCATGGCCTTACGCATCGCACGCCTAAACGACACGCGCTGGGTCAGCTGCTCGGCGACGCCTTGGGCGACCAGTTGCGCGTCGATCTCGGGGTTCTTCACCTCGAGGATGTTCAGCTGGACCTGCTTGCTCGTGAGCTTCTCGAGGTCGCCGCGAATGCGGTCGGCCTCGGCGCCACGGCGTCCGATCACGATGCCCGGGCGGGCGGTGTGAATGTCGACACGGACCCGGTCGCGGGTGCGCTCGATCTCGACCCGCGAGATGCCGGCGCGCTCCATGCCCTTGGTCATCATGCGACGAATCGCGACATCTTCTTTCACGTATTCGCCGTACAACTTGTCGGCGTACCACCGGCTCTTGAACTCGGTGGTAATGCCGAGCCGGAACCCGTGCGGGTTGACCTTCTGGCCCACTAGCGGGTCCCTCCTTCAGTGTCGGTCGAGGTGGTGTTCTCGACCTCGGGCTCTGCGGCGTCTGCGGCGTCTGCGGCGTCGGCCGCGGCATCAATCTTCTTCGCGGCGGTCTTCTTCGCCGGCGCCGCAGTAGCCTTCTTCGCCGGCTTCTCGGCTGCTGGTGCGGCCGTCGCCTTCGGCTCCGCAGCCTTCTTGGCCGCGGTCTTCTTGGCGGGCTTCTCGATCTCGCCGGCGGCCCCTGCAGCTTCTTTGCTCGCGGTCGTCTTCTTCGCTGCGGTCTTGGCCGGTGCTTCCTTGGCGGGAGCCGGAGCCGGAGCCGAAGTCGGAGCCGAAGTCGCAGCCGCAGCCGTGCCTGTGCCAAACGGTCGCCGCACGGCCTTGACCCGCTTCGGCACCGACCGTTTGGTGGCCTGCGTCTCGGCGTCCGCCGACCACGACTCGACGTGGATCGTGATGTGGCTGGTCCGCTTGCGGATGCGGTACGCACGACCCTGCGCGCGCGGCCGGAACCGCTTCATCGTCGGACCCTCGTCGACGTAGGCAGCCGAGACAACGAGGTCTTCGACGTCCAACCGCTCGTTGTGCTGCTGAGCCTGGTACTGGGCGTTCGCGACCGCGCTCTCGAGCACCTTGTAGACCGGTTCGGACGCCGACTGCGGGGCGAACCGCAAGATTGCCAACGCCTCGTCTGCGGGCAGGCCGCGAACGAGGTCGACGACGCGACGCGCCTTCATCGGCGTCACGGTCGAGTAGCGCAACTTCGCCTGGGCGCGAACGATCGGGCCGGTGAGCGTTCCGGTGCCACCGATGGGGCTAGCCACGGCGTGCCCTCCGATCGTCCTTCACGTGCCCACGGAAGGTGCGGGTCGGCGCGAATTCGCCGAGCTTGTGGCCGACCATCGACTCGGTCACGAAGACCGGGACGTGCTTGCGACCGTCGTGCACCGCGATGGTGTGTCCGAGCATGTCGGGCACGATCATCGAGCGCCGGGACCACGTCTTGA
>JBOGEK010000193.1:0-13221 GCA_050743645.1 Acidothermaceae bacterium | reverse complement strand
CCGGTGCCATCGAATGCACGGCCTCGACGTCGAGCGTTTCCTCGCCGTACCAGCCTTGCGGATCCTGCTTCTTGTTTGCGAGTCGGCGCTTCGATGCGCAAGAGCGGTAAGCGTGTTCTTCCGTTGGCGTTTGGAAACGCCGAGCCAGCCCGGGTTGGCGTAACGTGACGGGCATGTCTGAGTCCGGGGGCACGTCGAGCAGCAACCCGCGCAAGCGCACCCAGAAGGCGGCGGCGAAGGCGGTGTCGAAACCGACGGCCGCGCCGCCCGGTCGGGTCGCCTTCCCAGGTATCAGCTCGCGCGCTTACGAGCATCCGGCTGACCGTGCGGCGCTTGTCGCGTTGAGATCGGTGCCGGGGTTCGACGTCCTCATCAAAGGCATGTTCGGCTTCTTCAGCGAACGTCGGCTGCGCATGATGTTTCTTGGTTCAGCGGTGCGGGTCGATGAGCAGCAGTTCCCCGCCATTTACACGATGTTCCTCGACGCGGCCCGCATCCTCGACATCGAAAAGCCACCCGAGCTCTTCGTCAGCCAAGACCCGCTGGTCAACGCCTGGACCCTCGGCCTCGACCACCCCTTCATCGTTGTCAGCACCGGCACCCTCGATTTGCTGGACGACGAAGAGCTGCGCGTGGTGCTGGGTCACGAGCTGGGTCATGCGCTTTCAGGCCACGCGCTCTACAGCTCGGTGTTGTTCAGCTTGATGCGCATCACCGGGGTCGGCAGTTTCATTCCGCTCGGCCAGCTCGGATTGCGGGCCATCATCACCGCGCTCAAAGAGTGGTATCGCAAGGCCGAATTGTCGTGTGACCGCGCGGGTTTGCTGGTGAGCCAAGACCCCGGTGCCGTCACGCGCGTGCACATGAAGATGGCCGGCGGCGCGCGGGTCGAAGACATGAACCTGCAGGCGTTTTTGAAGCAAGCTGAAGAGTACGAGTCGACCGGTGACGCCCGCGAAGGCGTCATCCGCATCTTGAACCTGATGAACTCAACCCATCCGTTCGCGGTGCTACGTGCGCTCGAAATCAAGCGCTGGGTCGAATCGGGCGACTACGAGCGGATCCTCGCCGGCACTTACCCATTGCGCGCCGACGACCCGCGCACCTCGTTCGTCGACGAGGTGAAGGCCGCGGCCGCTTCGTACAAACAGAGCTTCGACCGTTCACCCGACCCGCTCTTCAAGTTCTTGCGCGATCTCGGCGGCGGCACGGTCAACCTCGGCAACTGGATGGCTGATCAGGTGCGCAAGATGGCCGGCGGCTCGAAGTCGGACGACGACAACCACGACTAACGCCGCACCCAACAGCCTCGCTCGCTGTCTCTGGCGTGACAACTGGCCCGAAATCATCGAGAGCGGGCTGGCTAGACCGGGCTGGGTGTGATGATGACCAACGTCACACGCTAAGACGGATTCCACCGGATTCCTACGGGTCGGCGTCGTCTGGCCGATGGGGAGTGCATGACTAGCGGCCTGTCCAGTGGTCTGACCGCTCACGACACCGCGCGAGGCGCAAGTAGCTACGTCGGTCGCGGTGTCGATACCGCATGGTTTGTCGAGGCCGGTCGGCACGCAAGCGTGGGCATGGCACTGGTGGCTCTCGACGGCCGTTACGTCGAGGTCAATGACCTGTTGTGCGTGATGCTCGGCCGCCCGGCTGAAGACGTGATCGGTCGGACGACGGTCGAGATCACCCATCCCGACGATCGGCACTTTTCGAGCTGGTCGTACCCCGAGATCAGCTCCAGCAGCAGCGACTCCAACCGGCTCGAGAAACGGTTCCTGCGGCCTGACGGCACCGTGGTCCAGGCAATCCGGGTCACCAGAGTGGTCCGTGACGGCGACGGAAATCCGCAGTTCATGTTCGCCCAGTACATCGACGTCACCGAGCGCAACGCGCGGTTCGCCGGGCTCGCAGATCTCGGTCAGCGCGCGCTTGACGGCGACGGCGATCAGTTGCTCGTCGAAGCCCGCCGTCTCGTGCGCGAAACGCTGGGCATCACCGACGAAGAGGCGGCCGCCGCGCTCGACTCCAGCCGCGACGTGCTCGCGGTGCTGCCGGTCAACGACCAAAGTTTCGTGCGCAGCGTGAGCAACGTGCTCGATGCGGCCCACGCCCGCAGACGCGCCGAGGGCGAGAGCCGTCGGATGGCCATGCACGACACCTTGACGGGTCTGCCGAACCGCGCGCTGCTGTCGGAAAAGGTCGACGAGGCACTGGGTCAGCTGCTTCCCGGACGCGAATACATCTGCGTCTTGATGCTCGACCTCGACGGTTTCAAGCGGGTCAACGACAGCCTCGGCCACGCCCGCGGTGACGCACTGCTGCGCGACGTCGCCCAACGCCTGATGGGCGCGGTGCGACCCGCCGACACCATTGCTCGTCTCGGTGGCGACGAGTTCGCGGTACTGCTGGCCGGCCTTACCGGGCCTGACGAGGCCGAAATGGTCGCCCAGCGATTGCTCGACGCGCTGAAGGCGCCGTTCTCGACGTCCGGCCGCGCCGTGCATTTGAGCGCGAGCATGGGTGTCGCGCCGGCCCGCAGCCGATCGGTGACCGTCGCCAACCTGCTCGCTGACGCAGACCTGGCGATGTACGAGGCGAAGACCTCGGGCAAGGGCCGCTACGTGGTGTTCGCGCCGACGTTTCGCAAGGCCGCGGCCGGTCGGCTGGCGCTGGAAGAAGACCTGCGTACTGCGGTCACCGAAGGCGCGTTCGCGCTGCACTTCCAACCGGTGGTCGACCTGGTCACCGACCGGTGGGCAGGCACCGAGGCGCTGCTGCGGTGGCCACACCCGACACGTGGCATGGTGCCGCCCCTGGATTTCATTCCGCTCGCCGAAGACACCGGACTCGTCGTTCCGCTCGGCAAGTGGGTGCTCGAAAAAGCCTTGGAACACAGGGCTTCTTGGAACACGTTGGTCAACGATCAGGCCGACTTCGGGGTGGCGATCAACGTGTCGGTGCGTCAGCTCACCGATCCGGGATTCGTCGACTTCGTCGAAACAGCCATCGGTAGTAGCGGGCTGCCGGCGTCCGCCATCACCTTGGAAATGACCGAGAGCGTCTTCATGGACGACAGCCACGTGAACATGCGCGCGCTCGAAGCGTTGCGAGAGATCGGCGTGCGCATCGCCCTCGACGACTTCGGCACCGGCTATTCATCGCTGTCGTACCTGCGGCGGTTCAAGATCGACGTGTTGAAGCTCGACCGGTCGTTCGTGTCCGGGTTGCTCGGCAGCTCGCAAGATCGTGCGATCACGCGGGCGGTGATCGATCTGGCGAGCCACCTCGACCTCGAGCTGGTCGCCGAGGGCATCGAGACCGTCGAGCAACTCGACCTGTTGCGGCAACTCGGCTGCCGACTCGGCCAGGGCTACCTGCTGCACCGGCCGATGCCGGTCGACTCGATCGTCGAAAAGTTTCCCCGCCACTGAGCTCGTTGCGGCTCGTTGCGGCTCGTTGCGGCCAGTTACGCCGCGCGGTAGCCGGTCGGTGGGAGCGCTGCGGGTGGTTGTTCCCACTCGCACGCCGAGGTGGTGGAGGATGGACGTATGGCCGACCACATCAGCGCCCATACCGGCGCCGCTTCCGAAAGTAATGCTCAAACAGCGGTTGATGATCTGTGGGCCGACGTCGAGCGCAGCGGCTACTACCCCGAGTTGATGTCCGACGCGCTTCGCGCATCGCTTGGTTCAGAGGCGCCGCTCGCGCACGTCGTGCACCAGGAGACGACGCTTGATGACGCGATGGGTATTCGCCGCCACGTCACGGTGCTGGTCACGACCGAGAGCAGATTGGTGGTGTGCCACACCGACGAGCATCCGGCCGGCGAGCTGGCGCCGTACCCGCACGCGACGACGACCACCGAGGTGGTGCCGCTGTGGCGAGTGGCATCGGTCGCGCTCACCACCACGGTCGCGAATCCGGCTGAGTACGCGCCGGGCTCGTCGTATCGCGAGGCCACGCTCGTCGTCGGCTGGGGTGCGATCAGCCACGTCGACATGGAGCCGGCGTCATGTGGTGACGAAACCTGCGAGGCCGACCATGGTTACTCCGGCACCTTGACCGCCGACGACCTGTCGCTTCGAGTGAGCCAGGACGGCGACGGCGCGCCCGTCGTCGCTCAGGCCGTTCGCTTCGCCGCCGCGCTGTCGGAGGCGACCTCCCGGCTGGCCGGCGGTGGCTCGGGCGGCTCCGGTGGTTCGGGCGGCTCCGGTGGTTTCGGAGGCCCACCCGGCTACCGGCGACAGGGGTGAGTGCGGGCATCGACCCGTATTCGGTCCCGCTTCCGAGGTACGGTTCCGGCGCGCTGTCCGACCTGATTCCGTCAGTACTGGCGGCGATGGGCGTCGACGGCTTTCCGAACGTGCTCGGCCTCGAACCGGCAACAGCCACCTGCGTGCTGCTCGTCGACGGCCTGGGTGCCGAGCTGATCCGTTCGCACGCGGCCGACGCGCCGGTGTTGTTCGAAGCGCTAGCTGCGGGTCGCGACCTCACCGCCGGCTTCCCGTCGACTACCGCGGCGAGCATCGCGTCGATCGGTACCGGACTCACCCCTGGGTCGCACGGCATCGTCGGCTACACGGTGGCAATTCCCGGGGCAGGCAAGCTGATGAACTCGCTACGCTGGGATCCCAGCGTCGACCCGATCGTGTGGCAACCCGAGCAGACCGCGTTCGAAGCCGCCGCCGCTGCCGGCGTAGAGGTGCAGCAGGTTGGCAAGCGAACGTTCAAGGGCGGCGGCCTCGACCGTGCCGTTTTGCGGGGCGCCAAGTTCGTCGGCGCCGACACCCTCGGCGAAGTGGCGGCCGGCGCACTCGCAGGCCTTACAACGCTCGTCGCCGAACGCCGTCCGGGCCTTGTCTACGCCTACGTCGCCGACCTCGACTGGACCGGACACGGTCACGGTGTCGGGTCGCAGGCCTGGCAACTTCAGCTGCAGCTGATTGATCGCGTTGCCGAGCAGATCATCGCTCGATTGCCTGCTGGTACGCGGTTTTACGTGACTGCCGACCACGGCATGGTAGATATTCCGGCGCAACGGCGTGTCGACGTCGATCTCGACGACGAGTTGCGATCGGGGCTCGCGCTGCTCGGTGGCGAGGCGCGCGCGCGTTACCTCTACGTGCTCGACGGCGCACTGCCCGACGTGCTCGACACGTGGCGTGCCCGGTTCGGCGCCGACGCCGTCATCTGTGAGCGCGACGAAGCGATCGACGCCGGCTGGTTCGGCACGGTCGCAGATCGGGTGCGCCCGCGGATCGGCGATGTGATCGTGGCGTCGATGACCGACCTCGCGATGGTGGCCACGCACCACCAGCCGCACGAAGGCAAGATGGTCGGCCATCACGGATCTCTCACCCCGGCCGAACAACTGGTACCGCTGGCCGTTTTCGGCGGCTAGCCGATAGCTGCCAGACTGCGAATGTGACCGATCTTCTCGTCGATGCTGTGGCGCTTGCGGCCGAGCTCGCGTCATCGCAGCCCCCGTTGCTCATCGACGTGCGCTGGAGTCTCGCCGGGCCACCTGGGCGACTCGCCTACGAAGCAGGCCACCTCCCGGGCGCAGTGTTCGCCGATCTCGACACAGATCTTTCCGGACGACGAGGAGCGGCCGGGCGGCATCCGTTGTCCGATACGGCCGATTTCGAGGCAGCGATGCGGCGACTTGGGGTCGACAATGCTCGTCGAGTGGTCGTCTACGACGCGGCCGACTCGGTGCCGGCCGCCCGCGCCTGGTGGGACCTTCGCTACTTCGGCCACGCCGACGTGCGAGTGCTCGATGGCGGCTACGCGGCGTGGATCAATGCGAATTTGCCTGTCACCCAGGAGGTTCCTGCGGTGTCGGTGGGCGACTTCGTCGCTCGGCCCGGCCGGTTGCCGTGGCTGACCGCCGACGATGCGGCCACGGTTGCCGAAAAGGGCGTGCTTCTCGACGTCCGGGCGCCTGAACGTTTTCGTGGCGAGGTCGAACCGGTCGATCCGGTGGCGGGGCGAGTGCCCGGCGCGGTCAATCTTCCGACGGCGGCAAATGTCGGCCCTGACGGAAAGTTTCTCGATGTCGAGACACTTCGGGCGCGCTTCGAATCGTTGCGTGGGTGCGAGGTCGGCACCTACTGCGGTTCGGGAGTGAACGCGGCGCATACCGCATTCGCGATGACACTCGCGGGCTTTCCCACGCCCGCGTTGTTCGTCGGTTCGTGGTCGCATTGGATCGCCGATCCAGCGCGCCCGATCGCCACCGGACCAGCCTGAGGTTGCCGCCTCCCATAGGTGGTATCCCGATGGTACGATCGACTCGTGAGTGGGACATACCCCGTTGTGATGGGAGATCGTGGCCGGCTGGTCATACCAGCTGAGCTGCGCGCGAAACTCGACCTCAAGGCCGGCTCACCGTTGATCATGGTCGAAACGCCGCACGGCGTGGTTTTGACCACGCGGGATCAGCTGAAGCAACTCGTCAGATCCCAACTTCAAGGCCTCGACCTTGTCGATGAGTTGCTTGCCGAGCGGCGAAGGTCGGCAGCGCTCGAAGACGCCGATTCGTGAGCATCAACCTGTTCGACGCGTCTGCGCTGCTGTGCTTCTTACAAGGCGAGAAGGGTGCCGACGTCGTCGACCGTCAGCTCACAAAGGGTGGCGTCTGTTGCGCGGCGAACTGGTCTGAGGTTGCTCAAAAACTTCTCGTCCGCAGTCAAAATTGGGATCTTGCGCGTGGCCTCCTACTTTCGTATGGCCTGATCGTCGAGCCCGTCTTTGACGTCGATGCGGAGCGCGCCGCCGCCATGTGGCGCCTTGGCAGCGGATTGTCATTGGCGGATCGCCTTTGCCTGGCTACAGCGAGGCGATTGGCGGCGACGGTATGGACAGCCGACCCTGCGTGGGGAACCTCCGCGTCGGTTCGACAAGTTCGCTGACGCACTCCTGTTTTCAGGCGTTGGTGCCTCACGACGTCAGGCGGCGCCGAAGCAGACGAATCCGTCGGCACGCACGCGTTGCTGTGCAGTCGCCAGCGCCTGCGCCGGAGACGCGCCGTTGCAGAGTTCTCGATGCAACTCAAGCATCAGAGCTTTCGTGACGTCGTCAGCCACGGGCACAACCGATGCGATCAACGTACTGGTACCTAACGAAAAGACGGCACCGGCGAGCCCCATCAGCTCGTCGCCGGGATGCACGGCAGACAAGCCGGAATCGCAGGCGGAGAGCACGATGCGGCGAGGCGCCCGTCGAACGCGTTCGAGGTCGTAAACGGTGAGCGGGCCGTCGGCCAGCTCGATTGCCGAGAACTGCGGGTTGTCTGCCCTGAACTTGCCGTGTGCCGCGATGTGCACGAGTTCAGCGCCGTCGATCGCCGACCGTACGTCGTCGGCAGCCGCCTTCGCGCCGGCCATCAGTTGCGACTTCGAATACAGCTTGGCGAGCGATTTCACTTCAGTGCCAGCATGTTCCAGCCTCGGGCCGGCCACCAGCACGATGCGATTGTCGGCTCGCCTCGCCGCTCTCGCGTTCGCCTTCATCGCCGCGAGCCATGTCGTCGCCGACGGCGCGACTGAGACGGCGCGGCCGCGCAGCGACGGAAGCGTGGGCCAGGGGAGTGCGTGCAAATCACCGGTCGGCACGATCACGAGTTCGCGGTCGCCCACGATGTCGAGCACGGGCTTCAACAGCAGTTGCTCGAGGTTGGCGGCGGCGTGCGCAACCGTCGTCTCGGCTGCTAGCAGTGACGCCTTCGAGCCGTGTCGGCGAGCCATGCGGTGCAACGAAAAACGCAGCGATTCTTGCTCTTTCAGCGCTTCTGGATACTCGCCGAGTGTCGTCAGACGCAGCTTGCCGTCGACCGCGGTGACGGCGAACATCGCGTCGTCGACCCGCAAGATTTCGACCAGCGCACGCTCGCCCAACATGGTCACCAGCTCGGCGATGTCGAGTTCGCCGGCTGGGGCGCGTCGTCCACTTGCGTGACGTGATCGCGCACGAACCGCCTCTTCGAGTTGCACCTGCCTCGTACGTAGCGTGCGCGAATCCTTGCCCGCAGCGGTTGCCTCGGTGAGCTCGGCGGTCACGCGGCGAAGCTCGGCGAGGTCGGCTGCAAGTTTTGCGTCGGACGGCGGCCGCACCGGTCGTCGACGCAGCGCACCGGCCCGAAATCGCTCGATCCATTCGAGGACGGCGGCCGGCTTGCCCGACGCGATCGCCAGCCGCACTCCTTCGCCGGCGAGGTCGGCACCGAGCCCGCTCGCGTGCACCCGAAGGTCGGTGGCGCCGAGAGTAGCGGCGTGTTCGTCGACGACTTTGAGGCCCGCCTTCAAGGCGGCCGCGGCACCACGATTGTCGTTGCCAGCCAGCCGAAGCAGCGCCTCGGCGTACCAGGCTGATGCGCGAAGATCGGCCGGACCGCGACGTCGGGCTTGGGCCGCTTGGGCGAGGTCACCACGCGCCATCTGCAAACGTCCGCGATCGAGTTCGACCCGCCCCGCGACCAGCAGGCAATGCAATGCGGCCACCTGCCAGCCGGCGGCCGCCAGCTTCGCATGCGTATCGCGGGCGGCCGTGGCGAGCTTCGCCGTGCGTTCACCGCTCGCCCAACGTGCCCTGATCTGCAACTGCTGCGCGAGCAACGCCCAGCGCGGCCGGCTCTGCTTTCGGAACTCGGCAAATGCCTTATGTGCAAACGACCGCGCGGCTTCGGGATCGCCGACAGCGAGAGCAGCGTGGGCGAGCATCAGATGCCATTCGGCGATATCGACGGCGAATCCCGCGTCAGCGACATCGTCGATGTGCGCTTCAAGCGATTCGCGCGCCTCGTTTGCGAGGCCAACGCCGAGCAGCGCTTCGGCGCGGTCGTAAACCGCACCCCACAGCACGTAGCCTTGTGGGCTGCGTAGCGCGTCTTCGAAATGGCGTAGTGCGACGGGGATGTTTCCCTTTCGGGTCATGACAAATCCGAGGTTGGCCGACAGCATCGCGAGTACGGCCCGCATCTCATGAGCTTGCGCAAGAGCAATTCCGGTGCGAAGGTCGCGCTCGGCGGCTGCGACGCGGCCGACGTACGTCAACACATTGGCGCGGTTCATGTAGGCGAGTGCCTGAAAGGCCGTGTCGCGGGTGGCGCGGAGTAAGGGCAGTGCCTTTCCGTAGTCGTTCAGCGCCTCTTCGTTTCTTCCGGCCCGGCTCAGAATCAATGCGCGCTGAGCGAAAAGCGGGCCTGCGTCGTTGCCCCGCAGCACCGCGGCGGCACGATCGCACTCGACCAGCGCCGCGTCGATGCGGCCCAAATCCGCGAGGATCGCGGCGTAGGTGACGCGTGCCTCTGCGGCCGGCCTGTGCAAGCCGTGCTTTGTGGCGAGGCGGATTGCGTCGCGGACAAGATGGACGCCCGCGGTCGGGCCAACCAGGTGTCGTAGTACGAGCGCCAGCGTGCGCTGGGCGACGATAGTCGCAACGGGGTCGTCGAAACCTTCGGCGATGATGGCGAGCGCTTCGGTTTGTGCTTGTTCTGGAGCAACCGTGCGCAGTGCGTACGCGGCTTCGGCCCTACGCAACAGCTCGGACTGTGGCGGCGCGTCGGTGTGTGTGTGATCACTGGATGCGCGCGGCATGCCCCGCAGCGTGTCAGACCGCCACCCAGCTCGTCACCACAGGGTGCGCAGATCCTGGCCGCAGGATCGACAAGCTGATCGTGGTCGTCGGCACGCCTTCGACGGTGAATCTGCCCAGATCATCGGCAGCCGTCTCGATCGAGCCGATGTTCCACCGCACCGTTACGCTGGCCGGGCCGGGTGGTACCAACTGGCCGGTGAGACGGCGGGTCGGGCCGAGATCGGCCACCTCGACCTCGACTTCGACGCCGGGCGCCTCGAACGTCAGGAGACGAGCCGCGCCGGCGGCCCGAATGCCGGCCGCGTTCACCGAATCGGCGGTGAGCTCGGCAAGCTCGGCGTCGATCGTGCGCCACACGAACGACGCCTTCGCCGAGGCCAGTACGGCGTCAGGTACGGGGTCGGCTTCATCGAGCATGTTACGAAGCTCCGCGAGCAACGGTTCGAGAGATTGCTCGGCCATCACGCACCTCCTCCGGCGGGCCGTTGACGTGATTCGTGGGCATCGAGCCGCTTCTTGAGATGGTCGAGACAACGAGCTCGCGTCGGGCCGATGCTGCCGATCGGCATGCCGAGGGCGGCGGAGACGTCCTGGTAGCTAGGTGGCGGTGCGGTCGCCAGGCAGCGCAGCAATACCTGGCAACGCTGCGAAATCTCACCGAGCGATTGCCACAACAGCGAATCGCGCTCTTTGTCGAGAACAACGGCCTCAGGTGTGGGTTCACCCGACTCGACATCGATGTCGGCGTCGAAACCGACGACTTCTCGTCCGCCTTTACGAAGGATGCGCAGGCATTCGTGTCGTGCGGTCGACGCGAGCCATCCGCCGAGCGCCTCGGGCTCGCGGAGCCGGTCGAGATGCTCGACGAGGCGAAGCCAGGTGGTCTGGCTGACGTCGGCGGCGTCGCTTGCGGATAGTGCGAATCCGCGCGCGACGGACCAGACCAATCGGGCGTACCGCTCGACGAGCGCGTTCCATGCCTCGCTGTCGCCCGCTCCGGCCGCCCCCAACAGCTCGGCGGTCGTCTTCTCGAGCACGACAACGGCCTCCAGGTGCATGAGTCGCATGAGGAACTGCCCGCCGGATACGGGCCTGCGAAGGCAACGACGATATCGCTCACGCCGATATCCCGCCCGCAGGCGCGTCGACCAGTACTCCGAGGTCGGGCATCGATGGATTCGTAGCCGTGTTCAGCAGACGAGCCGCCGCCCGCGACGCGGGCACGTCGTCAGAAGCGACGATGGTTGCGATTGCGGCCGCAACCCGAGGCGCCGCAAAGGAGGTGCCGCTCCACTCGGCGAAACCGTTGAAGTTCTCGTCGCCGTCGGGCCCGTGGTCGTCGAAGGTGAAGAAGCTGCTCACGACCTTGTCGCCGATGGCGCACGCGTCCACCCACCAGCCGTAGTTACTGAACTCGGCGCGGTCGTGACCGCGGGCATCGAGGGAACCGACAGCGATAACGCGCTTGAGGGCGGCTGGCCAGAACGGGCGGTCGCTGGCGCAGTTGCCGGCGCAGCACACGACGACCGTGTCGGGGTCGAGACTGTTGAACGCATGCTCGACGACGGGCGACGGTTTGTCGTCGTGGGTGTAGCAGCCGAGCGACAAGCTGATGACGTCGATCGGCACATTCGTCGCGAGCGCGCTCGCGCGCAGACGTGCGAGGCCGCGAAGCAGTTCGAGCTCGTCGGTGGAGCCGTCGCCGGTGATGATGCGGCCGACCTTGACGGCGGCATCAGGTGCGTGCTGCACCACGATTCCGGCGATGAACGTGCCGTGGCCCGCCACCGAGTCGAGTCGTGAGTCTTGGTCGACATCCGGCTGCTCGCGTACGGCGTCTCCGCAGTCGGCGAACCACTTGCGATCGGCGAACCACGGATGGGCGGCGATGCCAGTGTCAAGTACCGCGACGACAACATCGCGCTTCGATGGCAATCCTGTTGCGGGATCTGCCGGCGGGATCGAAACGGGTGCGGGATCGTCGAAAGGCCCGGGTCCCCAATGTGGTGCGGCCATCAGGATGTGATTCGGGCCGGCGTTGACGCGCTTGTGCCGTGAGTCACCGGAGAGCGTCGTTGTCAGCTCGCACACGTCGACCTTGGCACTCGGGCGAAGGTGCAGCACGGCGAACCCGGCGGCGTCGTCCTCTCGGCTTTCGACCCAACGCGAGGCGCGGCTGTGCACCTCGTCGGCGTCACGCCCGACGACGAGGAGTTGGTCCTTGCGAATCAGGGTTCCGTTGCCGGAGGCGCCGTCGACGACCTGGATGTCGTCGTGGCGGGCGAGCATTCGCTCGAGGCGTGCTGCGTGGTCGAGGCGCATTCGAAGTCAACTCTTTCGTCAATCAGCCGCGGGACAAGCGGGAAGTGGATCGGGCCGAAACCGAACCGAATCGAGGATGTCTCGGATGATGGCACGCGCCGGGCGCGATCGGGCCCCCGAAACCGATCGCTCCCGGCGCATTGCCGACACGCGCGGCAGCGACCTTCGCCCGGTGTGGCCGGGCACGCGCTGACTGCCGCTTTTGCCGCCCCCCGTCGTGGTGCGTCCCCGTGACTCGCCCCCAGCGTTTCCCCCGTGATTTCCCCGGTGCTTCCCCGCGAGGTCCCCCGGTGCTTCCTCCATGATGGTGCGCATCGAGCGAGCGTGCCGTCCCCGGCGCGACACGGCCGCTTGTCCCCGCATGCGCAGCTGTGATGACGGTCATGGCATCCGCCGTCCACCCACGACGCCAAGTTTTTGGCGCCTGCGGCGTGCCTTGACGCTTTGCACCGCGCGAATCCGCTCCCGAGCCCGGGCCCGTTCGGTGGCTGCATCGACGTGCGCGTCAGCACTAGTGCCGACCTTCGCGCCGGTGGCTGCTTCGTCGCGGTCCCAAAGGCTCGTTCGGTAGCCGAGCAATGCGTTGACCAGGCGGTCGCGACGGACACCCAGGTCGCCAAGTCGAGGAGAGATCGCCGCGGTGCCTGCGACCAAAGCGTTCACCTGACTCCTTCGATCCTGTCGCCCGGCGAACGGTCCGCCGTGTCGACAAGAAGGAGCCGGGTTCGACGCCCCTGATACGTCGGAGCGCAGAACTTTTTTGAGCTGGGCGGCTGATGGTGGCGTAGGACGCGACCGGACGACGGCTCGTGCGGGTTCAGTCAGTCCTTCGACTTCGGGCCGAACATGATGTCGTCCCACTTCGGCACTCTCGCGCGCCTGGACGAAGTTGACCGACCCGTCCGGGCCGGCCGACCCGAGCGGTCGGGCGTCGCGGCCGGCGCCGACGGCTCAGGGAGATCAGCGTCGGCGTCGGCCTCGGGGTCGGCGTCGAGGGTCCCGGCCAGAGCGAGGGCGACGACGATCTCCGGAGAAGCCAGGAAGGCCTTGGTGTTGGCGCTGCCGTCGTTGCGGGTGGAGAAGTTGCGGTTGTAGCTCGTCACGATGGTGTTCGTCACCTCCGGGTCCAGCCCGTGGCGGTCCCACTGGCCGATGCAGTGACCGCACGCGCTGGCGAGAACGGTGGCGCCGATCGCTTCGAGGTCGCCGAGCAGACCGTCGCGTTCGATGGTGGCGCGGATCTGCTCCGAGCCCGGGGTCACGAGCAGGGGTGCCCTGGTCACGAGACATCGGGCC
>JBOGEK010000192.1:0-15699 GCA_050743645.1 Acidothermaceae bacterium | reverse complement strand
CGCGTGAATACCGCCCGCAGGTTACTCAAGCGTTCGTTTCGCGAACAAGACCGGGCATTCCTCGTCGAGGGCGCCCAGGCGGTACGCGAGGCGCTGGCCGAACCTGGTCGGGTCCGCGAGCTGTTTGTCACGGGCGAGGCACGCCAGCGACACGCCGAGCTGGTCGATGCCGCGGCCGCGTCGGGTGTCGAGGTGTGTCAGGCCAGCGGGCGGGTCCTCGGGGAGCTTTCCGAGACCGTGACCCCCCAGGGGATCGTCGCTGTCTGCGAGCGGATCGACGTCTCGATCGAGGCTGCGCTTTTGCCGGGCGTACGGCTCGCGGTGCTGTTGGCGGCCATTCGCGATCCCGGCAACGCGGGCACCGTCCTGCGAACCGCAGATGCCGCGGGGGCCGACCTCGTCGTGTTCTCCGACACCTCGGTCGACCCGTACAACGGTAAGTGCGTGCGCGCCAGCGCAGGCAGCCTGTTCCACCTGCCGATCGTGCTCGGCGCCCCGGTTGCCGCGTCGATCGCGCAGGTGCAGCAGATGGGCATCCAGGTCCTCGCCGCTGACGGTGCGGCCGCCTGCGATATCGACGATCTCGATCGTTCCGGCGATCTCGCGCGTCCCACGATGTGGGTCTTCGGCAACGAGGCATGGGGCCTGCCGACCGAGGTCGTCGCAGCGGCCGATGGCGCGGTTCGGGTGCCGATCCACGGCCGCGCCGAAAGCCTCAATCTGGCCGCCGCCGCGGCGGTCTGCCTTTATGCCGCTGCGCGCGCGCAACGGGCGGGCCGCTGAACTGCTGACGGTGCAACGTCCGCTGGCGCCGGGCCGGTCCGCCGTTCGGCCCCCTGCGGGCCGGGCCCTTCGACCGATGCCTGATCCAAAGTGCCCTGGGTAGGGTGAAAAACGCCCGACGTTCGCCCACAAGACGAACAACACAAACAACACGGTGAAGACGAGCAAGGCGAGATGGACGAGGAGGCAGCCTGATGCCGATCGGCATCGAGCACGAGAAGGCCGCCTTCGACGTGTTGCCCGATGGGCTGCTGGTTGCCGACGACACCGGCTCCGTCATCGTCTTGAATCCCGCCGGTGCGCGGTTGCTGCGGCGCACGGTCGACGACACGATGGGCCACGATTACCGCGAGATCCTTCCCGTCACAGACTCGGTCGGCCACGACTGGTGGGCCTGCACCCGACCCTACGAGGGCCTGGCGATTCGAACCGGCCAGCCCGAACGTCGGCTGATGTTGCCTGACGAGCGTGAGCTCTACGTCACCGCTACCTATGTGCGCGACCAGCCGTGCGGGCCCGTGCAGCGCCTCGTCGTCAGCTTCCGCGGTGCCGCCGACCGCGAGCGCGCCGAACGTGATCGAGCCGACCTGGTATCGACTGTCGCGCACGAGCTGCGCTCGCCGCTCACCAGCGTCAAGGGCTTTACCGCCACCCTGTTGAGCAAATGGGACCGGTTCAACGACGAGCAGCGCCAACTCATGCTGCAGACAGTCAACGCCGACGCCGATCGGGTTACCCGGCTCATCAGCGAACTCCTTGACGTCTCGCGTATCGACGCCGACCGGCTCGAGTTGCACAAGCAGGTCGTCGACATCCCGACGGCCATCCGCCGGATCATCGACGGCCGGGTCGCTGCGGGCGAGGCCCCAGACCGCTTCAGGCTGCACGTCTCCGAGCAGCTTCCCGAGATGTGGGCCGACCCCGACAAGCTCGATCAGGTGCTTGCCAACCTCGTCGACAATGCGATTCGACACGGTGCGGGACACGTCAGCCTCGGCGTCGAGTCGACCGGTGAAGGCGCTGCGATCACCGTCGCCGACGAAGGCGAGGGAGTAGCGCCAGATATTCGCGGCTTGGTGTTTCGCCGGTTCTGGCGAGCCGGTCGCCGGGGCGGCACCGGTCTCGGGCTCTACATCGTCAAGGGGCTCGTAGAGGCGCACGGCGGCGAGGTAGCAGTCACCGAAGCGCCGTCCGGTGGAGCGCTGTTCCGGATCGCGCTGCCGACGGGCACGCCACCCTTCGTGCAGTAGCGCGACGGGCCGACGGCCTAGACTTGCGCCCGGTTCCCGCCCCTTTCGAAAGAGCTATGCGCCGTGTCCGCACCCAACAGCGATTACGACCCCGTCGAGGTGACTCCCTTGCACGCCGACGAGATCGACCGGTTTCGAGACGAGGCACTGGCCGCGATCGCAGCGTCGTCCGACCTTGATGCGCTGCGAAACACCCGCCTGGCACACGCGGGTGACCGCTCGCCCCTGGCGCTGGCGAATCGCGAGATCGGCGCCCTGCCGCCGCAAGCCAAAGCCGAAGCCGGACGACGGGTGGGGCAGGCCCGTGCTGCAGTAAACGCTGCGCTCGCGGACCGAGACTCTCAACTCCTCGCCGAGCGCGACGCACGCATCCTGGTCGAAGAGACGGTTGACGTCACGTTGCCCTGGGATCGCGAGCCGGTCGGGGCCCGTCATCCGCTGACCACCTTGCAGGATCGCATTGCCGACGTGTTCGTCGCGATGGGCTACGAGGTTGCAGAGGGTCCCGAGGTCGAGGCCGAGTGGCTGAACTTCGACGCGCTCAACATCCCGCCCGACCACCCGGCACGCACGATGCAAGACACCTTCTGGGTCGAGTCACCCGACTCCGGATTGGTGCTTCGTACGCATACCTCGCCGGTGCAGATTCGCACGATGCTGACCCGCGAGCCGCCGATTTACGTCGTGTGCCCCGGCCGCGTATTTCGCACCGACGAACTTGATGCCACCCACAGTCCGGTGTTCCACCAGGTCGAGGGTCTGGTCGTCGACGAGGGCATCACGATGGCGCACTTAAAGGGCACGCTCGATGCGCTGGCAGCCGCGATGTTCGGTGAAGGCATCACGACGCGCCTTCGCCCTTCGTACTTCCCTTTTACTGAGCCCAGCGCCGAGCCCGACCTGCAGTGCTTCGTCTGCCGAGGTGCGTCGGTCGGAGACCCCGAAAATCCTTGCCGTACCTGCAATTCCGAGGGTTGGATCGAGTGGGGCGGCTGCGGCATGGTGAACCCTCGCGTGCTGATTGCATGCGGGATCGACCCCGACCGCTACAGCGGATTCGCTTTCGGCATCGGCATCGACCGCACGTTGATGTTCCGTCACGACGTTCGCGACATGCGAGATATCGTCGAGGGCGATATCCGTTTCACCTTGCCGTTCGGCACGGAGGTCTGACGGATGCGGATTCCCCTGTCGTGGTTGCGCGAGTTCGTCGACATCCCAGAAACCGAGTCGGCGCGCGATGTCGCCGACTCGCTGATTCGCGTCGGCCTTGAGGTCGAGAGCGTCGAGGCAATCGGGTCGGACGTCGAAGGGCCGGTCGTGGTCGGCCAGGTCGTCGAAATCGACGAGTTCGAAGCGGGCAACGGTAAGACGATCCGTTATTGCCAAGTCGACGTCGGCGAGGCTAACCCCCGAGGAATCGTTTGTGGCGCGCGAAACTTCGCGGTTGGCGACAAGGTAGTTGTCTCGCTTCCGGGCGCCGTTTTGCCGGGCGGTTTCGCGATTTCGGCGCGCAAAACATACGGTCACGTCTCCGACGGCATGATCTGCTCAGTTCGCGAACTCGGGGTGGGCGACGACCACACCGGCATTCTCGTTGTCGATCCCGATGCTCCGGTCGGGGCCGATGCGATCTCCGCCCTCGCTCTGCGTGACGACGTTCTCGACATCGCGGTCACCCCCGACCGCGGATATTGCCTGTCGATTCGCGGCGTCGCTCGCGAGGCCGCAACTGCTTACGGCGTAACGTTTCGCGATCCCGCCGACATCGCGGCAAGCACCGCGTCGGCATCGCAAGGCATCGGCAGGCCGGTCACGTTGTCCGACTCGACGGCCTGCGACCGCTTCGTGTTGCGTACGGTCGACGGTTTCGACCCGAGCGCCTCGTCGCCGTTGCGAATGCGACTGCGGTTGATGCTCGCGGGCATGCGGCCGGTCTCGTTGGCGGTCGACATCACCAACTACGTGATGATCGAGCTGGGCCAACCTCTGCATGCGTTCGACGCATCCAAGCTGGCCGGCGGCATCGTCGTCCGCCGTGCGCGAAGCCACGAGCAGCTCGAGACGCTCGACCACGTCAACCGGGCGCTCGACCCCGACGACATTTTGATCACCGACGACTCCGGCCCGATCGGGCTTGCAGGCACGATGGGTGGCCTCACCACCGAAATCGACGAGAACTCAAAAGAGCTCCTGATCGAGGCGGCTCATTTCTCTGCAGTCGGCGTCGCTCGTATGTCGCGCCGCCACAAGCTGTCCAGCGAGGCCTCTCGGCGCTTCGAGCGGGGCGTCGATCCGCAGCTGCCCGCGCTCGCGGCCGCCCGTGCTGCGGAACTGCTTGCGACTCTGGGTGGTGGTCGGCTGACGGCCGTCACCGAGGTCGATCTCGGCCGCACGCCGGCCACCGTGACGATCGCGCCCGATCACCCTGATCGAGTCGCTGGCGCGCACTACGGGCGTGACGTCGTCGTCCGCCGCCTTACCGACGTCGGCTGCCAAGTCGACGAGCTCGACGGGCGGCTCAACGTCGTCCCACCGAGCTGGCGGCCCGACCTGACCGATCCGAACGACCTTGCCGAAGAGGTCATCCGGCTCGAGGGTTACGACGCCGTGCCGGTCGAGCTGCCGCGTGCGCCGATCGGTGCCGGCCTGACGGTGAACCAGCGATTGCGGCGCCAAGTCGGTCGAGTTCTCGCCCACCACGGCTACGTCGAAGCCGTGGCCTATCCATTCGTCGCCCCGACCGTCTTCGACTCACTGGGTTTTGAACCCGACGACGAGCGGCGCCGCGCACTCCGGCTCGCCAACCCGCTCTCCGAAGAAGAGCCACTGCTGTGCACGACCCTGCTGCCCGGGCTGCTCACCGCACTGCGTCGCAACTTGGGCCGCGCGGCATCCAACGGCGTCGCGCTGTTCGAGACCGGTTCGGTCTTCCTACCGTCGCACGACCCGGCTCCTGCGCCGCCTCGGCTCGGCGTCGACCGGCGTCCGACCGACGACGAGCTGGCCGCGGTGTTTGCCGCACTCCCGCACCAGCCGCTGCACCTCGCCGTCGTGCTCGCGGGCGAACGCACGCCCAGCGGCTGGTGGGGTGCCGGCCATGAGGTGAGCTGGGCCGATCCGATCGAGGCAATCCGCGAGGTTGCCGGCGCCGTGCGTGCGCAGATCGAGGTTCGAACTGCGGCGATCGCCCCCTGGCACCCGGGGCGGTGCGCCGCGATCTTCGTTGACGGCGTGCTGGTCGGTCACGCCGGTGAGTTGCATCCACGAGTCGTGAGCGCGCTCGAGTTGCCGCCGCGTACGAGCGCTGCCGAGATCGACCTGTCAGAACTCCTGGCGCACGGCCAAGGACCAGTTCAGTCTCGGGCGGTTTCGACCTTCCCTGTTGCGACGCAGGACGTCGCAGTCGTAGTCGCCGCCGATGTGCCGAGCGCCGACGTTGAGCGGGCATTGCGTGACGGCGCGGGTGAGTTGCTTGAGTCACTGCGGCTGTTCGACGTCTACACCGGCGACCAGATTGGTGCCGGACGACGGTCGCTCGCTTACGCGATGCGGTTCCGGGCGGCTGACCGCACGTTGACCGCGGAAGAGGCGACGGCCGCGCGCGACGCCGCCGTGGCCGAGGCCAATCGCCGCATGGGGGCGACGCTTCGCGGCTGAGGCACGCCGCTCTGGTCATCGTGTATGCTCATGCGATCGAATGCATACGCATTGAGCGAACCGGTCAGGGAGGCAGTTCGATGGGCCACACGGTCGCCGTCGCTGGCGCAAGCGGCTACGCCGGCGGCGAGTTGCTGCGCCTGATCGCGTCACACCCCGACCTCGAACTGGCGCTCGCGACCGCGTCGAGCAACGCGGGTCAACCGATCACGAATGTGCACCCGCACCTCGCGCAACTGGCAGGTCAGACTTTCACCGCTACCGACCCTGCGGCGCTCGCAGAGGCCGATGTCGTTTTCCTCGCGTTGCCGCACGGGCAGTCAGCAGAACTCGCGTCCCAGCTGCCTGACAGCGCCGTCGTGATCGACATCGGTGCTGATTTTCGCCTGACTGACTCGTTGGCATGGGAAAAGTTCTACGGCGGCTCGCACGCCGGTAACTGGACCTACGGCCTGCCCGAACTGCCCGGCGCCCGCGACCGCATCAAGGCGAGCAAGCGGATCGCGAACCCGGGTTGCTACGTCACCACGGCCACGCTGGCATTGGCGCCGCTGTACGCGAACGATCTCGCCGCGCCCGACGTCGTCGTCGTCGCGGCAAGCGGCACAACCGGCGCTGGTCGGGCCGCAAAACCGCATCTCATGGCCAGCGAAATCATGGGCTCGATGTCGGCCTACAAGGTCGGTGGCCTGCACCAGCACACGCCTGAGATCGAGCAGAACCTCTCAGCGGTATCCGGGGAGGCCGTCACCGTGTCGTTCACGCCGCTTCTCGCGCCGATGCCGCGCGGAATCCTCGCAACCTGCGTCGTCCGACCGAAGCCAGGCGTCGACGCCAACGCCGTGCGCGCAGCATTCGAAACTGCCTACGCTGCTGAGCCTTTCGTTTACCTGCTACCCGAATCGAGTTGGCCGCAGACCGCAGCAACGCTGGGTTCCAACTCCACCCACCTGCAGGTCGCGCTCGACGAACATGCCCACCAGATCGTCGTCGTCGCAGCCCTCGACAACCTCACCAAGGGCGCCGCGGGGCAAGCCCTGCAGAACGCCAACATCGTGCTCGGGCTCGACGAAACCGCCGGCCTGCCGATTGCCGGAGTCGCGCCGTGACATTTTCCGAACGCCGCCGTTCCGCTCCTCGCTTCGCTGCGGTGCTCGCTTCGGAGGTCGCGCCGTGAGCGTGACCGCACCCAAAGGGTTCACCGCCGCTGGTGTTGCAGCCGGCATAAAGCCAAGCGGTCGCGCCGACGTCGCGTTGGTCGTGAACAACGGGCCACAATTCGCCGCAGCGGCCGTCTTTACCGCCAATCGCATCAAGGCCGCACCAGTGGTCTGGTCGCAGCAGGTGTTGAAGGCAGGCAAGGTCGTTGCGGTTGCATTGAACGCCGGAAACGCCAATGCCTGCACCGGTCATCTCGGGTTTCAGCACACGCATCGCACCGCAGAGGCCCTAGCTGCGCTACTCGATGCCTCGGCCGCCGAGGTAGCCGTCTGCTCGACCGGATTGATCGGTGATTACCTGCCGCTCGAGAAATTGCTCTCCGGCTTGGCTGTGGCACACGGCCAGCTAGCAGCGAACGGTGGGGAGGCCGCTGCGCACGCCATCATGACCACTGACACCGTTCCCAAGGAGGCGATCGTCACCTCACCGAATGGCTGGGTCGTGGGCGGGATGGCGAAAGGTGCCGGCATGCTCGCGCCGGCACTTGCCACGATGCTCGTCGTCCTCACTACAGACGCCGATGTCGATGCGCACGAGCTCGATTCCGCCTTGCGGTTGGCCACCGCGACGACATTCGACCGGCTCGACTCCGACGGCTGCATGTCGACCAATGACACGGTGCTACTGCTCGCGTCTGGCGCGTCTGGCGTCACGCCAGACCCTGCCGAGTTTTCTGCTGCTCTTGAACGAGTTTGCGCATCGCTTGCCGAACAGCTCATCGACGACTGCGAAGGCGCGAGCAAGGTGATTGCGATTGAGGTCACTGATGCAGCGTCCGAAGACGACGCGCTCGAGGTGGCCCGCGCCGTGTCGCGTAGCAACTTGCTGAAGTGCGCGATCCACGGCGAAGATCCCAATTGGGGCAGGATTCTTGCCGCTGTGGGCACCACGCAGGCGGCATTCGACGCCGACGCCGTCGACGTTGCGATTAACGGAGTTTGGATTTGCCGCAATTCTACAATCGGCGACGATCGGGCAACTGTCGATCTGTCTGCGCGCAGGGTCGAGATCACGATCGCGCTCCACGCGGGTGATGCCTCGGCAGCATTGCTTACGAACGACCTCACAGCCGATTACGTGCACGAGAACTCGGCGTACTCCACATGAGCCGCAATCGCGATACTGCGCAAGCGAAAGCCGCCACACTCGTCGAGGCATTACCGTGGCTGGCCCGTTTCCACGGCGCCACCGTGGTGCTGAAGTACGGCGGTCACGCGATGACCGAACCGGCGCTCGCCGCGTCGTTTGCAGCAGACGTCGTCTTTCTTCGCTACGCAGGATTGCGACCGGTCGTTGTCCATGGCGGAGGGCCGCAGATCAATGCTCAACTCGACAAGGTTGGGCTCGAGTCTGAGTTCGCAGGCGGCCTGCGGGTCACGACCCCTGAAACGATGGACGTCGTTCGGATGGTTCTCGTGGGCCAGGTTCAGCGTGATGTCGTCGGCCTGCTCAACCAGCACGGGGCCTTTGCCGTCGGGATGAGTGGTGAAGATGCGCGCTTGTTCACTGCAGAGCGTCGTGACGCAATTGTCGACGGCCTGCCGGTCGACATTGGCCTGGTGGGCGACGTCGTCGACGTCCAGCCTGGCGTCGTACAAAGCCTGCTCGACGACGGCCGCATCCCGGTCGTGTCCAGCGTCGCCCGAGGGTTCGACGCGGTCGGCGATCCATGCGTGTACAACGTCAACGCCGACACCGCGGCCGCCGCATTGGCTGTAGCCCTCGGCGCCGAGAAACTCGTCGTCCTCCCCGATGTCGAAGGGCTTTTTGCTGATTGGCCCAACAGCGACGAGGTCATCAGCGCTCTCGACGCCGATGAACTCGAGAAGATGCTGCCGTCCTTGTCATCGGGAATGGTGCCGAAAATGGAGGCCTGCTTACGTGCGGTACGTGGGGGAGTCGACAGGGCTCACGTTCTCGATGGCCGCGTCCCGCATGCCGTATTGCTCGAAATCTTCACCGACGAAGGGATCGGCACGATGGTGAGGCCGTCATGAACAACGCGCAGGTCGTGGCCCGGTTCGACGCCGTGATGATGCCAACGTATGCGCCACCGATTTCGCTCGTTCGCGGCCAGGGTTGTACCGTTTGGGACGCCGACGGGCGCGCCTATCTCGACCTGATTGCAGGTATCGCGGTCTCTGCTCTTGGGCATGCGCATCCGGCGATTGTCGAGGCGGTCACCAGGCAGTGTCAGACAATCGCTCACACCAGCAACCTGTTCGCCAATCAGCCCGCGGTCGAGTTGGCCGAGAAGCTAGTCACCTTGCTCGGCGGCGAAGGCCGAGTGTTCTTCACCAATAGCGGTACCGAGGCGAACGAGGCTGCCTACAAACTGGTGCGGCGGCACGCTGGACCGGATCGCACATACGTCGTCGCGGCCGAGCGAAGCTTTCACGGTCGCACGATGGGATCGCTTGCGTTGACCGGAAAGACATCGATTCGTCAACCGTTCGGACCGTTCGGTGCCGACGTGCGTTTCGTTCCTTACGGCGACATCGATGCGTTGAAGAATGCGCTCACTGACGAGACCGCTGCGCTCTTCCTCGAACCGATGCTTGGCGAAGGCGGTGTCGTCCCCGCTCCTGCTGGTTACCTGCACGCTGCGCGCGATCTCTGCAATTCGTCGGGCGCCGCTTTGGTTCTCGACGAGATCCAGTCGGGCATCGGCCGCACCGGCAGCTGGTTTTTGCACCAAGCCGAGGGCGTCAAGCCCGACGTCGTGACTTTGGCGAAGGGGCTCGGCGGCGGTCTGCCGATTGGTGCGTGCATCGGCTTCGGGCGCTATGCGACGGCCTTCGGCAAGAGCGAGCACGGCAGCACCTTCGGTGGCAATCCGGTGGCATGTGCGGCAAGTCTCGCGGTGTTGGAAACGATCGAGCGTGACGCACTGCTGGCCAACGTGACCGACGTTGGCGCACATTTTCAAGCCGGCCTAGGTGCCATCGAGCACCAAGCCCTCACCGGAGTGCGCGGGCGCGGCCTGTGGCTCGCACTCGAGCTTCGTGGTGTTACGTCCACCGCAGTCGAGGCGGCAAGCCGCGACGCCGGGTTCCTTGTCAACGCCGTCCAACCAGATGCGATTCGGATCGCTCCGCCATTGATTTTGTCGGCACCGCAGGCTGATGCCTATGTGACTGCGCTACCGGCGATCCTCGACCTCGCCTGCAAGCAGGAGCAGCCATGACTCGACATTTTCTGATTGACGACGACCTATCGAGCGTCGAAGTCACGCGCATCCTTGACGACGCCAGCCGGCTGAAGCAGAACAGATTCGGTTCCCACGTGCTCGATGGGCCGCAGTCGGTCGCCGTGATTTTCGAGAAGCAGTCGACTCGCACGCGCGTCTCGTTCGAGGTCGCGATCACCGAACTCGGTGGCCATGCCGTGATCCTCGACAGCGCGGCGTCGCAGCTCGGTCGTGGCGAGACGATTGAAGACACCGCGAGAGTCCTATCGCGCTACGTGTCGGCGATCGTGATCCGCACCTTCGGCCACGAGCGCATAGAGGCGCTTGCGGCCCACGCGAGCGTGCCGGTCGTCAACGCCCTGACGGATCTCGCGCATCCCTGCCAATGGCTGGCCGATTTGATGACGATCCGCGAGCACAAAGGCGACGCTGCCGGCCTGACCCTCACCTACGTCGGCGACGGCAACAACGTTGCGCATTCGCTGCTGCTCGGTGGGGCCATGGCTGGCATGCACGTTCGGATCGCCACGCCGCGGGGCTACGAGCCGCTCGATGACATCGTGAAGCGCGCTAACGAAATTGCGAGCGAGACCGGTGGCTCCGCCGCCGTGACCCAGGATTCGCTCGAAGCATGTACGGGTGCAGACATCGTCTACACAGACGTGTGGGCTTCGATGGGCCAAGAGGCCGAGGTTGCGGCCCGGGGCCGCGCCTTTGCGGGTTACACCGTCGACGAACGGCTCGTGACCGCGGCTAACGACGACGTCATGGTGCTGCACTGCCTGCCCGCGCATCGCGGGGAAGAGATCGCTGCGGCGATGATCGACGGTCCGCGCTCGTTCGTGTTCGATCAGGCCGAGAACCGGCTGCACGCGCAGAAAGCCCTTCTGGCGTTCCTCTTGGCGCGAGCATGAGCGTTGCGCGCAAGCGCGCCGCCCACGGGACCGACCGGGCCGAGCCGCAGACGAAGGCAGCGCGCCATGCGCGGATTGTCGACTTGCTCGCACGGGCCCCGGTGCGGTCGCAGTCAGAACTGGCCGAACTGCTGGCTGACGACGGATTTTCCGTCACCCAGGCAACACTGTCGCGCGACCTCGACGAAATAGGTGCAGTCCGCTTGCGGGGCGCGGTGGGCGGGTTTGTCTACGTTGTTCCTCGAGACGGCGACGACGCCGTGAGCCGGCCGGCGTCCGACCGGTTCGATGCTGCATCTGCCGCACACGCCCGCCTGATCCGAATGGCCACCGAGTTGCTGATCTCTGTGCGTTCATCGGGCAACCTGGTCGTCGCCAAGACGCCGCCGGGCGGCGCCCACCTGCTCGCCGGCGCGATCGACCACTCCGACTTGTCGACCATCATCGGTACGGTTGCAGGTGATGACACTGTCCTTTGCATTTGCCGAGACCTCGACGGCGGTACCGACGTAGCTCAGCAGTTGCTCCAGCTCGCAGACCGCCGCGCCCCCTGACAGCGCCAGGCTCACCGAAAATGCCGAGAATGCCCGATAACAAGGAGATGTTGTGACCGAGCTCGTCGTCCTGGCCCACTCCGGGGGCCTCGACACCTCCGCCTGCAATCCGGCGGCCGGCACGTGACGCAAGCTCAATCGCCCGACTCATCCGGCACGCCGCTGCGCCTATGGGGAGCCAGGTTCGAGGGCGGGCCCGCCGATGCGCTCGCCGCGCTTTCGGTGTCGGTGCATTTCGACTGGCGGCTGGCGCCCTACGACCTGATGGGCTCGCGGGCGCATGCGCGCGTTCTCAACCGAGCGGGACTTCTCGACGGCGACGAGTTGTCGAAGCTGCTGGCGGCGCTCGACGACCTCGACAACGCGTGCCGCACTGGTGCGTTCACGCCGACCGTTGCCGATGAAGACGTTCACACCGCGCTCGAACGCGGACTCATCGAGCGGCTCGGTCCGCTCGGTGGAAAGTTACGCGCCGGGAGGAGCCGAAACGACCAGATCGCGACGGATCTCCGGTTGTTTCTTCGCGCCCATGCACGCCTGCTCGCGCAGCGGGTCGCCGAACTCGAGACCGCGCTGGTCGACGTCGCCGAGCGGTACAGGGACGCGCCCGCGCCCGGAATGACCCACATGCAGCACGCGCAGCCGGTGCTATTCGCACATCACTTGCTGGCCCATGTTCATGCGTTCGCCCGCGACGTTCACCGGCTTCGCGACTGGGACGTTCGCGCGGCGGTGTCGCCGCTCGGTTCCGGCGCGTTGGCCGGTTCTTCATTGCCTGTCGACCCCATCGCGACTGCGAACGAACTCGGCTTCATGTCGTCCGCGGCCAACTCGATCGACGCCGTCAGCGATCGTGACTTCGCCGCTGAATTTGCCTTCTGTGCGGCCATGATCGGCGTGCATCTGTCACGGCTGGGTGAAGAGATCGTGCTCTGGACCACGCGTGAGTTTCGATGGATCGAACTCGACGACGCCTACGCGACCGGGTCGTCAATCATGCCCCAGAAGAAAAACCCTGACGTCGCAGAACTAGCACGAGGCAAGAGTGGTCGTCTTATTGGCAATCTGACCGGGCTGCTGGCGATGCTCAAGGGTTTGCCGCTCGCCTATGACCGCGACCTGCAAGAAGACAAAGAGCCGGTGTTCGACTCCCTCGACACCCTGTTGCTGTTGTTGCCCGCAGTGACCGGCATGGTCGCGACCATGCGCGTCGACACCGACCGGCTCGCGGCGGCCGCTCCTGAGGGATTCGCGTTGGCCACCGACGTCGCCGAAGATCTGGTCCGTCGTGGCGTGCCGTTCCGCGAGGCACATGAGGCGGTGGGCCGACTCGTCGCATGGTGCGCCGCTCACAACTGCGACCTGCAAGACGTCGACGACACGGCACTGGCAGCGATTTCCGCGCATCTGAAGCCAGAGGTCCGGGCTGTCCTTTCCGTGCGCGGAGCCATTGCCGCCCGGTCGACGCGTGGTGGGACCGCGCCCGCTCGAGTCGTCGAGCAGATCGCGGATCTGCGTAACCAACTTGCCGAGCAAGCTGTCTGGGCCGGTCACGGCTCCCAGGGTGCGCCGTCGTCGATATGAAGCGGGTAGGCCGGGTCGTCGCGCCAGGCAGCATCTTGCCGCGTGGCTTTTTCGACAACGCATCCACCGAGGTCGCGCCTGCATTGCTTGGCACCGTGATCGAACACCAGACCGCCGATGGCGCCGTAGCGATCCGCCTCACCGAGGTCGAGGCGTATCGCGGCGAACTTGACCCGGCGTCGCACGCCTATCGCGGCCGCACCCAACGCAACTCGGTGATGTACGGCGCGCCGGGCCACGTCTACGTCTATTTCACGTACGGCATGCACTTTTGCGCGAACCTCGTCTGTGAAGGTCCGGGAACGGCGTCCGCTGTTTTACTTCGCGCTGGCGAGGTGATCGACGGTGTCGAACTGGCGAGCCTGCGACGCCGGGGTGCCGTCGCACGCGACCTGGCTCGTGGGCCCGCGCGGCTCGTCGTTGCGCTCGGACTCGGCCGCGACGACAACGGCCGCGATGCCTGCGATCCGAGGTCGACGTTGCGCATTCGGGCTGGTCAGCCGGTCGCGAAAGCGACCGTGCGCCAGGGTCCACGGGTCGGGGTCGCCGCCGCCGCCGAGGTTGCCTGGCGATTTTGGTTGGACGGCGAACCGACGGTGTCGACCTATCGCCCACGCGTTGCGAAGCGCCGATCGGCAAACCCCTCTGCGCCACCGGCGCCCGGTACGCAAGGATTCCAGCCGTGACTCATATCCTCGACGACTTCGCGTGGCGCGGCATTATCGCCACGAGCACCGACCTCGATGCGTTACGCCAAGCCATGGACGACGGGCCGCTCACGATCTACTGCGGCTTCGACCCAACGGCTCCGAGCCTGCACCACGGCCATCTCATGCAGCTGATCACCTTGCGCCGACTGCAGGCTGCTGGCCATCGGCCCGTCGCGCTGGTCGGCGGTGCGACGGGGTTGATCGGCGATCCCAAACCGAGCGCCGAACGCAGGTTGAACGATCCGAGCGTCGTCGCCGGTTGGGTTGACCGGATCCGAGCGCAGGTCGCGCCATTTCTCGATTTCTCGGGCGACCACGCCGCCGTGATGGCTAACAACCTCGACTGGACTGCCGGCATGTCCGCAATCGAACTGCTGCGTGATGTCGGTAAGCACTTCCGCGTGAACAAGATGATCGCCAAGGATGTCGTGAGAGCACGTTTGGAATCCGACGCCGGGATCAGCTACACGGAGTTCAGCTACCAGATTCTTCAAAGCCTCGATTTCCTCGAGCTGTACCGCCGTCACGGCTGCACGATGCAGATCGGTGGCAGCGACCAGTGGGGCAACTTCACGGCGGGCCTCGACCTCATTCACAAGGTTGAGCAGGTTGCGGTACATGCTCTGGCGACGAGGCTCGTCACCAAGGCCGACGGCACCAAGTTCGGCAAAACCGAAGGTGGCGCCGTTTGGTTGGATCCGGCCCTGATGTCGCCGTATGCCTTCTACCAGTTCTGGGTCAACACCGATGACCGCGACGTCGTCAACTACCTGAAGTTCTTCAGCCAGGCCGACCGCGACGCCTTAGAAGCTCTCGCGGCTGCGGTGGAGGCGAGACCCGCTGCGCGAGAAGCCCAGCGTTTCCTGGCGGCCGAGATGACGACGCTGGTACACGGTGCAGACGAGTGCGCCCGCGTGATCGCCGCGAGCGCCGCACTGTTCGGCCGCGGGGAGTTGGCCGATCTCGAAGCCACGACGCTTGAAGCGGCCTTGCGTGAGACTGGCCTGACGACGGTGCAGGCCGTCGGCGAGTCGCCGACGGTCGTGGAGCTTCTCGTCGCCTGCGGGCTGGTGGATTCGAAGTCCGCGGCACGTCGTGTTGTCGACGAGGGTGGCTGCTACCTGAACAACCGCAAAATTACGTCGTCCGACGCGTCGTTGACGCCGGCCGAACTGCTTCACGGTCGCTGGGCTGTGCTGCGCCGTGGCAAGCGCTCGGTAGCGGGGGTCGAGTTCGCCTGATTCGGGTGTCGGTCCCAGTCGGCTGGACGTCAGAACCCGACAAAGCGGGTCAGTTGCCGACAGGCGCACCCCGATTTGACGCCCCCAGGGGTGCACCGTAAGCTTTCGTCTCGTCCCCGGGAGGAACGGACGCCGACGGCGGCCGGTCCCGGGCCCCATCCAAACGGTGAGATGGCCGTCAACGAGAGTTGGCGGACTCTTTCGTTGCCTGGGAAACGGTACGGAAGCCCCGGTTTGACACCGAACATCCGGACCGATAAGTTAGAGAGGTTGCCCCGAGAACGGCCGAAAGGCTCGCCTAGGTGCGCGTCCGCTCCTTGAGAACTCAACAGCGTGCTAAAAGTCAATGCCAAAATAACCCCGTCTGCGGGCTTAGGCTCGTAGCGGAAAATTCCTTTGGTAAAGACAGACAGCTAGTTTACGTCTGTTCATTGCCAAGATCACTCCAGTTTGTCGGTCACTCGCTTTTCGAAGCGATGCCCATATAGACATCTACGGAGAGTTTGATCCTGGCTCAGGACGAACGCTGGCGGCGTGCTTAACACATGCAAGTCGAACGGTGAAGCTCCTTCGGGAGCGGATCAGTGGCGAA
>JBOGEK010000191.1:0-2084 GCA_050743645.1 Acidothermaceae bacterium | reverse complement strand
GATCTTCTGCGACAGGTCGCCATGGGCGACCGCCGTGGTCACCTGGGCGATGTTTCGCACCTGGCTCGTCAGGTTCGCGGCCATGCCGTTGACGTTCTCGGTGAGGTCGCGCCAGGTGCCGGAAACGCCACGCACTTGGGCTTGGCCGCCGAGGCGGCCTTCGGTGCCGACCTCGCGGGCGACGCGGGTGACTT
The DNA here is from genome assembly GCA_050743645.1 of Acidothermaceae bacterium. Taxonomy (GTDB): domain Bacteria; phylum Actinomycetota; class Actinomycetes; order Acidothermales; family Acidothermaceae; genus JBOGEK01. The sequence continues at coordinate 1,890 of JBOGEK010000191.1, read as the reverse complement.
CGTCGGCGAACGACGAGAGCTGGTCGACCATGGTGTTGACGGTGGATTTCAGTTCGAGGATCTCGCCTTGGGCGTCGACGGTGATCTTCTGCGACAGGTCGCCCTGGGCGACCGCGGTCGTCACTTGGGCGATGTTGCGCACCTGGGCGGTCAGGTTGCCGGCCATCGAGTTCACCGACTCGGTGAGGTCGCGCCACACGCCTGACACCCCGCGCACCTGGGCCTGGCCGCCGAGCTTGCCGTCGGTGCCGACCTCGCGCGCGACTCGGGTGACCTCGTCGGCGAACGACGACAGCTGGTCGACCATCGTGTTCACCGTGGTGCCGATGCGAAGGAACTCGCCCTTGACCGGCTGGCCGGCGATCTCCATCGCCATCTGTTGAGAGAGGTCGCCCTCGGCCACGGCGGCGATGACGCGGGCGACTTCGGTGGTCGGCCGCACCAAGTCGTCGATCAAGGAGTTGATGGCCGCGGCGCCGGTTCCCCATTCGCCGTCGGCGCCCACCTCATCGAGCCGTTCGGTCATGCGCCCTTCACGGCCGATCACCCGGCTGGCCTGCACAAGCGCGCGCGTGCGGCTCTGGTTGAGCGCGGCCAGACTGTTCAAGCGCGCAACGACCTGCCCGGCGAGTCCGTCTCGTGGCGGCATCCGGACGCCGAAGTCGCCACCGCACAGCGCATCGAGCATCGCGAGCAGCTCAGCGAGCAGGGCGTTGACCTCGTTGCGAGACACCGCGCCGCCGGCACCCATCCCACCGGCGGCACCGGCAGCACCGGGTTCGTCCGTCGCGGCTTGATCGACTGCGTCGACCGACATGACCTGTCCCCTTTTCGCGTTGCACGATGCAGCGGGTGCACCGTTCATGGGCCGCTTGACGAACAAATCCGTGCCTAACACAAATCCGTGGCTAACAACTCCTGGACGCATGTTCGGCAGCCGCCGATGTCCAGAGTCCCATCGACACCGTGTTCTTGGCACGGTGTCGAGCGCCGACCTACCCCTATGGGAAGGCGGCTATACCTAGACGGTGAGGGTTCACCCTTCGGCTCATTCTTCCTTGTGCTCGGCGATCACCTTCGTCGCCAGCTGGGTCGGCATCGGCTCGTAACGCAGCTGGTGGCGCGAGAACGATCCGGTGCCGTGCGACAACGAGCGCAAGTCGATGGCGTAGCGGGTGATCTCCACTTGCGGCACCTCGGCCTTGATCAGCGTTCGGGCCTGGCGTGCCGAGCCCGCCGAACCGCCCGACCCGACGGGCTCGGTGCCGGTGACGCGTCCCCGTCGTCCGGAAAGATCGCTCATGACCGCGCCTACATAGTCGTCGGCGACAAGCACACTGACCTCGTCGACCGGTTCGAGCAGCACCACCTGGCCGGCCTTCGCGCCCTCCTTCAGCGCCAGCGCGCCTGCCATCTGGAATGCCATGTCGGAGGAGTCGACCGAATGCGCCTTTCCGTCGACGAGCGTGACCCGCACGTCGACCAGCGGGTAGCCCGCGGCAACCCCTCTTTCCATCTGCGCGCGAACGCCCTTCTCAACCGAGGGGATGAACTGCCGCGGTACGGCTCCGCCGAAGACCTTGTCGACGAACTCGAATCCCGACCCTTGCGGCAACGGCTCGATCTCGATGTCGCACACGCCGAACTGCCCGTGGCCACCGGATTGTTTGACGTGCCGACCATGCGCGGTCACCTTGGCAGCGAACGTTTCGCGCATCGGTACCCGAAGCGCCACCGTCTCGACCTCGACGCCGTACTTCGTCTTCAGCCGATCGAGCAGGACGTCGGAATGCGCCTCGCCCATGCACCACAAGACGAGCTGATGTGTCTCGGCATTCATCTCGAGCCGGAGGGTGGGGTCTTCAGCGGCGAGTCGAGCAAGGCCTTGCG
>JBOGEK010000190.1:0-2134 GCA_050743645.1 Acidothermaceae bacterium | reverse complement strand
GTCCTGGTGCCTGAGGTATTCGACCAGGCTGATCGGAGCGATGTCGAGGTCGCCAGCGACAAGTCGCTCATTCAGGCGGTCGGGGGTGTCGCGGCTGAGCTCAACGTCGAGCAACGCCCCGGAGTTGACCATTCCCCAGTACAGCGGGAGGCAGTTGAGGAACTGGATATGCCCGACCCTCGGCCGCGGAATGCTCATTCGGTGGAATCCGGCTGACGCTGCTGGCCGAGCCGCTCCTCTTGCTCACGCGCCAGTTCGTCGGCGATGTCGTCTTCTCGGGCGGCCCGGCTCGCGGCGCGCCCGCGGCGGCGCCTGCTCGCCGCCGCCAACTGCCGCGACATCACCGCTCGCTGCCCATGCAGCAAGACGTAGCTTGCCAGCCCGGAGATCAGCAGCGCGAGGGCGACAAGCAACAGGCCCTGCACGCGGACCAACCACAACAGTCCAAGCACGACGACGAAGATCGCGAGCCGCAGTGTCGTATAGCGCAGGGCCGCGTGCGAGCCTCGCGCCTCGGCAGCGGCGGCGCGGACGGCAGCGTCATCAGCAGGCGCGTCGCCGGCGTCCGTCATCTTGGCGCTCGCCTCGGTGTTCTTGGCGAGGCGATTGTGGAGGCTGGTCATACCGGCATCGGCTGGGGTGTGTCGCGGCGGGCACGGTCGGGGCCGTCGAAGACGCGCAGCACGTTGTAGCGGGTGTCGCGCTCGACGGGGATAAAGCCGGCATCGCGGATCAGCTCGAGCAGATCCTCGCGATGCATGGTGTTCGGCGTGCCGTAGTGGTCGGCGTCATGGGTGATCTTGTACTCGACCACTGAACCGTCGAGGTCGTCGGCACCGTGCGAGAGCGCCAGCTGCGACGTCGTCAGGCCGTGCATCACCCAGAACGCCTTGACGTGGTCGATGTTGTCGAACAACAAGCGCGATACCGCGAACGTCTTCAGCGCCTCGGCGCCGGTGGCCATCGGTTGCGTCATCAGGCGATTTCGCGGGTCGCCGGCGGCGTCGTGCTGGAAGCGCAGCGGAATGAACACCTGGAAGCCACCTGTCTCGTCTTGCAATTCGCGCAGGCGCAGCACGTGGTCGACGCGGTGCCGTGGCTCCTCGATGTGGCCGTAGAGCATCGTGCAGGGGGTTTTCAGGCCCTTGGCGTGGGCTAACCGGTGAATGCGCGACCAGTCTTCCCAGTGGGTCGCGTGGTCGACGATCTTCTGCCGCACCTCCCCGTCGAAGATCTCGGCCCCGCCGCCGGTGAGCGACTCCAGGCCGGCGTCGATCAGCTCGTCGAGAATGGCGTCGGCGGGGAGGCCGGAGATCTTTTCGAACCAGTGGATCTCGGTGGCGGTGAACGCCTTCAGCGCGACGTTCGGCAGCGCCTCCTTCAGCGCCGTCAACACCCGTGGGTAGTACCGCCACGGCAGCGTGGGGTGCAGCCCATTGACGATGTGCAGTTCGGTGATGCCCTCGGGCTCCATCTGCTTGGCCAGCGCGACGGCCTCTTCGACCCGCATCGTGTAGGCATCGGCCTCGCCCGGCTTGCGTTGAAAACTGCAATAAGCGCAGGACGCCGAACAGACGTTCGTCAGGTTGAGGTGGCGATTGATGTTGAACAGCACCCGGTCGCCGTTCTTGGCGGTACGCACGTGGTGGGCGAGGTCGCCGAGCCAGGCCAGATCATCGCTGGCATAAAGATCGACGCCATCGACGTAGTCGAGCCGTTCGCCGGCGAGCACCTTGGCTTCGAGTTCACGCTTGCGCCCGGAATCCACCTCGGCCCGTTCCTTCCCTCAGCCCAAATACCCGCGCGATTAACTGCGCGATTGCTTGCACGTCCAGCATGCCTCAGCGCGTCTCCGCGTGCCGCAGCCGGGGCCCGCAAGTGCCGTTTGATCGACGATCAACAAGACGATCAACCAGACCGTTGGTCTGACGATCAAGGACTTGCGCCGATTGCACAAAGTGACGAGGCCACGACGGATTGCACGCAGTTAGGCCTCTGATGCGCATTTTCGTCACTCAGCGTATTCGGCTCGTGACGACCACTCCGTTTTTTTGTCCGCATGACAACAATCGCGCGTCAAAGGCAGACGCGGTGGTACATCCGCGTGTACACATCTCATGGGGTCCTTGAAGGC
>JBOGEK010000189.1:0-3187 GCA_050743645.1 Acidothermaceae bacterium | reverse complement strand
TAAGCGTCGTGGGCGTCGGCAATAAGTTCTTCGATCAGGAACTCGCTCGTGAGGCCCGAACGGTCGCCACCGCTGGATTCTTCGAGCTGCTCGACCGTGACGCCCACTGGGTACAGCGTGGTCAACGCCTTCCAGAGCTCGTCGAGATCCCACTCCTCGGCGTAACCCTCTGAGGTTGCCGCGCTCACGTAGCCGCGAATGACGTCGTCGATCATCGGCAGGATCTGGTCATGCAGGTCGTCGCCGTGCAGCACCCGCCGCCGCTCTTCATAGATGACGGTGCGCTGCTTGTTCATGACCTCGTCGTACTTCAAGACGTTCTTGCGAATCTCGAAGTTCTGCTGCTCGACCTGAGTCTGCGCGGAGCGGATCGCGCGGGTGACCATCTTCGACTCGATTGGGATCTCGTCGGGGATGTTCAAGGTGTCCATGATGCGTTCGACCGCAGCGCCGTTGAACAACCGCATGAGGTCGTCGCCGAGCGACAGGTAGAAGCGTGACTCACCGGGGTCGCCCTGGCGGCCAGACCGGCCGCGCAGCTGGTTGTCGATGCGACGCGAGTCATGGCGTTCGGTGCCAAGCACGTAAAGGCCGCCGGCGTCGACGACTTCGTCGTGCTCAGCCGCGACGGAGTCTTTCCACTTCGTCAGCGCGTCGGGCCACGCTGCCTCGTAGTCTTCAGCGTCGTCGACCGGCGACAGGCCCTTCTCCGAAAGTTCCATCTGGGCAAGGAATTCGGGGTTGCCGCCGAGCATGATGTCGGTGCCACGACCGGCCATGTTGGTAGCCACCGTGACGGCGCCCTTGCGGCCCGCCTGGGCAACAATCGCCGCCTCTTTCTCGTGGTACTTGGCGTTCAACACTTCGTGCGGCACGCCACGGCGCAACAACATGCTCGACAGCAACTCGGATTTCTCGACGCTCACGGTGCCGACCAGCACCGGCTGGCCCTTCTCGTGCCGTTCAATGATGTCGTCGACAACCGCCTCGAACTTTGCTTCTTCCGACTTGAAAACGACGTCGCGCTGGTCCATGCGCTGCGCCGGCCGGTTGGTGGGAATCGGCACCACACCAAGTTTGTACGTCTGGTCGAACTCGGCGGCCTCGGTATAGGCCGTACCCGTCATCCCGCCAAGTTTCTTGTAGAGCCTGAAGTAGTTCTGCAGCGTGATCGTGGCGAGCGTCTGGTTCTCTTGCTTGATCTCGACGCCTTCTTTGGCCTCGATGGCCTGGTGCATGCCTTCGTTGTAACGACGGCCGTACAGCATGCGACCGGTGAACTCATCGACGATCAGCACTTCGCCGTCGATGACCACATAATCCTTGTCGCGCTTGAACAATTCCTTCGCCTTCAAGGCGTTGTTCAGATAGCCCACCAAGGCGGTGTGGGTCGACTCGTAAAGGTTCTCGATGCCGAGCCAGTCTTCGACACGTTGCACACCTTGCTCGGAGATGGCGACCGTGCGCTTCTTTTCGTCGGCCTCGTAGTCGGCTTCGCCTTCTTCGCCGCGCTTCAACCGGGCGGCCAACGCCGCGAAGTCGTTGTACCACTTGAGGTTCAGGTCGACCGGACCGCTGATGATGAGCGGGGTGCGCGCTTCGTCGATGAGGATCGAGTCGACCTCGTCGACCACCGCGTAGAAGTGGCCGCGTTGCACGAGCTCCTCAGCGCTCCACGCCATGTTGTCGCGCAGGTAATCAAAACCGAACTCGTTGTTCGTGCCGTAGGTGATGTCGGCCGCGTAGGCAAGCCGTCGGTCGGCCGGCGGCATCTGTGCGAGGATCACGCCGACGTCGAGGCCGAGGAAGCGGTGCACCCGGCCCATCCATTCGGAGTCGCGCCGGGCCAGGTAGTCGTTGACCGTCACAACATGCACGCCCTCGCCCGCGAGCGCATTCAGGTAAACCGGCAGGGTTGATACGAGGGTCTTGCCCTCCCCCGTGCGCATCTCGGCGATGTTGCCCAGGTGCAGGGCCGCGCCACCCATGATCTGGACGTCGAAGTGCCGCTGGCCAAGCGTGCGCCGGGCCGCCTCGCGGACCGTGGCGAACGCCTCGGGAAGCAGGTCGTCGAGGCTCTCGCCGTCGGCGTAGCGCTCCTTGAACTCGTCGGTCTGCTCGCGCAACTCGGCGTCGGTGAAGGGCTTGAAATCTTCTTCGATCGAGTTGACCTGGTCGGACAGCACCTTGAGGCGGCGCAGGATCTTGCCTTCGCCGGCGCGCAAGACCTTGTCTAGGAGAGCTGGCACTGGAGAATCGGCTCCTCGAATCCGCGACTGACCGATGGGCGACATGCGGGCACGCCGACCTGACGGCACTGTAGGCACCGCCGCTCCATCGTAGGCGAGTCGGCACCCTGACGTGGGCCGGGATCATCACCGAACGTCGGTCGCCGAACTTATGATCCGGCCGTGACCCCAACCAAACTTGCCGCCGACTTGTCGGCCGACGAGGCTCGCCGGCTGGCACTGCGCGCGCAGCAACTCGTCGGCGCGCCCGACCAGCGTGGCGGCGTGTCCGCCCTGGTTCGCACGCTCGGCGCCGTCCAACTCGACACGATCTCGGTGCTGGCCCGCTCCCACGAGTTGATCGCGTACGCCCGGCTCGGAGCTGTGGGCCGGGCGCACGTCGACGCGGCGTACTGGGGTCGCGGCGACACGTTCGAGTATTGGGGTCACGCCGCGAGCGTGTTGCCTCTGTCGGAATGGCCGCTGTTCGCGTTCCGACGGCGGCATTACCGGCTACGCGAGCGGGTGTGGGGCGAGCATGCTGCTTCGACGGCTGCAGCGGTACTCGAGCGGGTGCGAGCCGAGGGCCCGATGACTGCCACCGACCTCGGCGGCGCGAAAAAGAGCACGCAGTGGTGGGGTTGGTCCGACATCAAGCGGGCGGCCGAGTTCCTGCTGGCGACCGGAGAGCTCATCTGCGCCCGACGGGTCGGGTGGCGGCGCGTCTACGACCTGCCAGAACGCGTCGTACCCGGTGCGCTGCTGCACGACGACGTCGACGACGATCACTGCCGACTCGAACTCGTCCGTCGCTCTGCTCGATCACTTGGCGTTGGTACCGCGGCCGACTTGGCCGACTACTTCAGGTTGAAGAAGCTCGACGTGGCGCGGCTTCTTCCGTCGTCCGGCCTGGTGCCGGTGCGGGTCGACGGGTGGAAGTCACCTGCCTGGGCTGATCC
>JBOGEK010000188.1:0-11032 GCA_050743645.1 Acidothermaceae bacterium | reverse complement strand
GGCGTCGGTCCATCGGGTGGCCTCGACTTGGGCGAGGTTGGCCATGTAGGTGGCAAAGGATTCGTTGAGCCACAGGTCGTCCCACCACCGCATCGTGACGAGGTCGCCGAACCACATGTGGGCCATCTCGTGCAGGATCGTGCCGGCCCGGCCTTCGTATGACGTGTCGGTGACGCGCGACCTGAAAATGTAGTCTTCGAGAAACGTGACGGCGCCGGCGTTTTCCATTGCGCCGGCGTTGAATTCAGGAACGAACAGCTGGTCGTACTTACCGAACGGGTAGGGGCGTTCGAAAAGGTTCTCGAAGAATGCGAAGCCTTGTTTGGTAACGGCGAAGATCTCGTCGGCGTCGAGGTACTCGGCCAGGGATTCACGGCAGAAGACCCGAAGCGGAATCTCGTCGGCTCGGCCTTGATGCACGTCGTGCTCGACGTGGTAAGGCCCAGCGACGATCGCGGTGACGTAGGTCGAAAGCGGCTTGCTGGCTGGAAAATGCCAGCGCGCGATGGCGGTCGTCGCCGGATCGTCGTCAAGCCGGTCGGGCGCGACGTCGGCCGCAGTCACGCCGATGACGTGCCAGTCTGCCGGCGCGACGGCGCTCAGCTCGAACGTGGTCTTGAGGTCGGGCTGATCGAAGCAGGCAAAGACGCGATGGGCGTCTGCCGTCTCGAACTGCGTGTAGAGGTAGACGCGGCCGTCGACCGGGTCGACGAACCGGTGCAGGCCCTCGCCGGTGTGCATGTAGCGACACTCGGCAACGACTTCGAGTTCGTTCTCGGCCTGCAGTTGCGGTAACGAGATGCGATCCGCGTCGCGGTGTCGGGCCGGATCCAGTTCTACGCCGTTCAGCCGAACCGACCGCACCGTGGCGCAGTCGATGTCGATGAACGAACTGGCCCCCGGCTCGGCGCACCCGAAGCGCAGGAGGGTCGTCGACAGGAACAGGCCCTCGTCGTCGCACGCCTGTGGGGTGAGGTCGAGCTCAACGACTGTCTGCAACGCAGGCAGATCGGTCGCTGAACCCGCAGTGGGGCCGATGAGTCGGGCTCGTTGGGCGGCATCGTCACGGGTCAGGTTGTTGCCAGGCAACAGGTCTCGCCTCTCTCGTCGTCGAGATCGTCGATCGATGTCGGGCAGCGGCGACGGTGCGTGCCGAGACCCTGCGTCACCCTGGTGGGGCGGGCGCTCACCACCCGGTGTACCCCGAACGAGTCGCCGGACAGGTGTGTTGTCGAGTCTGTCATGGCCGGATCGGCGAGCGGGAACACATCCGGGGTAGGTGAGGTTGGCACGGACGTATCGAGACAGATTGTGTCCGAATGGAGGATCCGTTGGCGGAAGTCGATTTCTGGTTCGACCCGCTTTGCCCGTGGGCCTGGATCACGTCCCGCTGGATCCATGAGGTCGCGACTGTTCGCGACGTCACCGTGCGGTGGCACGTCATGAGCCTTGCCGTACTCAACGAAAACAACGCCGATGTTTCCGATAGCTACCGAACGTGGCTGGCTGGCGCTTGGGGTCCGGTGCGCGTCTGCATCGCCGCCGCGACCGCTCACGGCGACGGTGTTCTCGGCGAGCTGTACACCGCGATCGGTCACCGTCTGCACGAACTCGGCGAGCCCAACGAGCGATCGACTCTTGAGGCCGCACTGGGCGACGCCGGGCTCGATCCGGCGCTTGCCGCGGCCGCAGACTCGACCGACAACGACGCTGCCGTGCGTGCCTCGCACGGTGGGGCAATCGCGTTAGTCGGTACTGAGGTGGGCACCCCGGTGGTCGCCTTCGACGACGCGGCTTTTTTCGGCCCAGTGGTGACGCCCGTGCCGCGCGGTGAGGCTGCCGGCCGGTTGTGGGACGCCGTCCGTGAGATCGGCCAGATCGACGGGTTCTACGAGCTGAAGCGAAGCCGCGATCGGCAGCCGCAGACAGCTTGAGACCCGATCGCTGACCGGCGCGGCCCGGTCTGGCAGACTCCGCGCCATGCGTGTCTACCGTGTCTATCTAGGTTCCGACCACGCCGGGCTCGAGCTCAAAACCGCCCTGATCAGTTGGCTCACCGACAACGGTCATGAAGCGGTCGACTGCGGGCCGGAGACGTTCGACGCGGACGACGACTACCCGCCTTACGTCATCGCCGCCGCTGTCAAAGTAGCGGCAGATCGCGGCAGTTTCGGGGTCGTCATCGGCGGCTCGGGCAACGGCGAACAGATCGCCGCGAACAAGGTCAAGGGAATCCGCGCCGCGCTGGCCTGGAACGAAGACACCGCGACGCTGGCCCGTCGGCACAACGACGCGAATGTCGTGAGCATTGGGGCGCGCCAGCACACCGTTGGCGAGGCAGCCCGTCTCGTTGAGGTATTTCTCGAGACCGACTTCAGCGGCGAACAGCGGCACGCCCGCAGACTCGCGATGGTGACCGCCTACGAAGAGACAGGTGTGGTCCCGGTCGGCTCCTGAGCCGCGCGACCCCATTCGTCGGCTAACGTGCCTCCATCGGTGCGAACTTTGCCGACGGAGCCGGCTTCGCAAGTGCCCGCTGTACTTGCTCCTCGGTGGGGCGCGAAACATCGCGCGCTCGCAGCGCACCGACGACGCCGACCTGCGACGGGCCCGCGCCAACGAGATTGCGCAGGGCGCCCGAAGTCGCAGGCGCGGCACTCTCGGTGCTTCGAGGCATGGAAGCAGCCTAGAGCCCGCAGCGACCGTGCCAACCGCGGCATAACCGACAGTCGTCGCATCGCGGATGTGGGCCACCACCACTACGCTGCCCGATCATGGTGCGACGCAGGAGGACGGCGGGACGCCGAGGGCTACCGCCTCGGCGGCCAACGCGGTCGGGGCAGCTCGTCCGGCGGCGCAGGGCACTCAACCTGGGACACGGCTGGGTGGTCCTTCGCCGCAGCCGGTTCATGTCGGCCTCGATTGCGCGTTTCTGGCTCGGCGCTTTGATCGTGCTGGTCGGCTTGCTCAGCCCAGTCGTCGGCGCAGCCTGGGTGACGCCGACGGCAACCGTGTTACCGATTCTCGCGGCCGGATTGCTGGTACCGCGGCGGTCGTTGGTGGTGCTCGTCGTCGTCGCAGCGATCATGACGCTGTACGACGTCGCGGTGATGGGCTGGCACGACACCCGACCGGGTGGCGTGGTCGTCGTGGCGCTCGGCGCGGGCTTTGCTTACCGGCTTGCCAGCACCCGCGAGTCGCTGGGTGTGCAGGGGCTGCGCGGTGAATCGATGCTGGTCGACCTGCGCGACCGGCTGCAAGCACAAGGCGAGATGCCGGCCCTGCCGCGGGGCTGGGCCTGCGAAATGCTCCTTCGCTCGACCGGCCCGACATCGTTCGGCGGCGACTTCCTGGTGGCCGCGTTGACGGGTGACGGCAACACCCTTGAGATGGCTCTGGTCGACGTATCGGGCAAGGGGGTCGACGCAGGCACGCGTGCTTTGCTGCTTTCCGGAGCGCTCGGCGGCCTGCTGGGGGCGGTGCCACCCGACCAGTTCTTGCCCGCGGCGAACGACTACCTGCTGCGTCAGAACTGGGGGGAGGGATTCGCTACCGCCGTCCATCTCGTTGTCGATCTCGGCACCGGCGAATACGTCGTCGAATCTGCCGGTCACCCGCCTGCGGCGCAGTTCGTTAGTGGGAGCGGAACGTGGCGGTTGATCGACAGCGTGGGGCCGCTGCTCGGTGTGATCCCGGGTGCGCGATTCACAGCAGCAAAGGGCGTCCTCGGCCGGGCCGACGCAATGTTGCTCTACACCGATGGCCTGGTCGAGACCGCTGCCCGCGAACTGTCGGTGGGCATCGACAAGTTGATGGGTGAGGCCGAGCGGTTGGTCACCCAGGGATTTCACGGGGGCGTCACGCGGTTGATCGAGACCGTCGCGCCCGATGCGAACGACGACCGCGCCCTGGTCATGATCTGGCGCGAGTAGGCGGGTACGCGCGAGTTGCTCAGCCGGTCGGCACAGCTCGCAGCAACGGCATCACGATCTGGTCGATCACATCGTCGGCGAACTGGGTTTCAACCGGTGGCCCCTCGCAAAGCAGCCGGTGAATCACCAGCGCCGGGCCGACGTCGAGAGCCAACGGAGTGATCGCCGCGGCGTTGATCTCGCCGCGGGCGGCCGCGCGGTCGAGGATGCCTCTCATCATCGCCTTGCGGGGGGCGAAAACCCTGCTCTGCAGGGTCTTGACGAACTCGTGTTCATGCTTCAGCTCGGCCATCAAAACGGACAGCGCGCACCCGGCGTCGCTGTTGACGACGTCGACCATGTGTGCGAGGACGGCGGCGATGTCGTCACGGAGGTTGCCCATGTCGGGCAGTGAATCGAAGGCGGGCAACACGTGGTTGAGCGCGTCGACCACCAAATCTTCTTTGGACTGCCAACGCCGATACAGGGCCGCCTTGCCGGTGTGCGCGCAGGCGGCGACGCCCTCCATCGTGAGTCCGGAGAAACCGACGGTGCTCATCTGCTGAACAACTGCGTCGAAGATCGCCTGCTCGAGAGTCACGCCTCGCCTGCGAAGCACCGGCTCGCCCACCACTGCGTCGACTGTCAACGCCTCGGCAGCGCGGGCGGCGACACTGGCGGCGACGGTGTCGGTGGCCGCTTCTAGCGTGGCCTCCGGCGGTTGGAACGGCATCGTGGCCTCCTCACTTGCAGCCGATCGCGGGCGTTCATCGTTTCGTTGCGACCATCATAAAGAACGTTTGCGTTCTCTAACCATCGCACGATAGCGTGGCCAGACTTAGTGAACGGTACCGTTCACTCGTTCGAAAGGGACTTCCTATGTCAGCGACGTCGACCCAGGTCGCGGCGCCAGTATCGGGTGCCGCACGGCGAGGGCACCACCCAGGCCTCGCGCTCGCCCTGATCGTCGCCTCCCAGCTGATGGTGGTGCTCGACGGGACCATCGTGAACATCGCCCTTCCGCATATCCAGACGGCGTTGAAGTTTTCCACGACCAACCTCACCTGGGTGCTCAACGCCTACACGTTGACGTTCGGCGGGTTGATGTTGCTCGGCGGCCGTGCGGGCGACATTCTGGGCCGCCGACGCGTCTACATCTTCGGCATCGCGCTGTTCACCTTCGCTTCCTTCCTCGGCGGTCTGGCAACGAGTTCGTGGTGGTTGCTGGCTGCCAGGGCGTTGCAAGGTGTCGGTGGCGCGATCGTCACGCCGACCGCGCTTTCGCTGGTCACGACAAACTTCGAAGAAGGCCCCGAGCGCAACCGCGCTTTCGGCGTTTTCGCCGCTGTTTCCGGGTCGGGTGCGGCGATCGGCCTGCTCGCTGGGGGCATGCTCACGTCGTGGTTGTCGTGGCGCTGGGTGCTCTTCGTGAACATCCCGATCGGCATCGCGATCGCGATTTTGGCGCCGCTCTACATCAACGAGTCGCAGAAACACCCGGGTCGCTTCGACGTTGGCGGCGCCATCACCTCGACCCTCGGCATGAGCGCATTGGTCTACGGATTCATCAGGGCGGCGTCCGACGGCTGGCACGACGGCGTGGCCGTGTTTTCGTTCGGCGCCTCGTTGGTGCTTCTGGTGGCCTTCTTCGTGATCGAGACCCGAAGCGCGCAGCCGATCACGCCGCTCCACATGTTCGCGAATCGCAACCGGTCTGCGAGCTACATCGTCATGCTCGCGTTGGCCGGCGCGCTGTTCAGTATGTTCTTCTTCCTGACGCTGTTCGTGCAGGAGATCTTGCGTTATAGCCCGTTGAAGGCGGGCTTTGCGTTCCTGCCGGTGAGCGCGGGCATCATCGTCAGCGCCGGCATCGCATCGAAGCAGTTGGTGAAGGTAGGGCCGAAGCCGTTCATGGTTGTCGGTGCAGCGCTATCGGTCGGCGGGCTGTTCTGGCTCTCGCAGATCAAGGCCGGTAGCGGCTATATCGACGGGTTACTCGGGCCGATGGTCGTCTTCGCCATCGGTATGGGCTTCCTGTTCGTGCCGCTCACGGTTGTCGCGGTCGCTGGCGTCGAACATCACGAATCGGGTTCTGCGTCGGGATTGCTCAACGTGATGCAGCAGGTCGGCGGAACAGTCGGGTTGGCGATCCTCACCACCGCCTACGCCACGGCCAGCAATCACGAGTTCGCCAAGCAGAAGCCGGGCTTCCTCGCGGCCGCGACGCCCAAACAAATGGATGCATACAACAAGACTCATCAGCTACAGGGAGTCTTCGGCGAGCATGTCCTCGCTCACGGCATCTCGACTGCGCTGCAGGTCTCGGTGATCTTCGGTGCGATCGCGCTGGTAGCGGCGGTTGTCGGGATCACCGCCAAGGCCTCCGACGTCGACACTGCGGCCGTGCCCGGCATGGGTTGAGCCGCTGAGGTAAACGAGTCCTGACCTGCGGGCATGGCGATGCGCATCCATGCCCGCAGATCAGGCGTAACGGGTCGTTAAATGACGCATCTGCGGCTATCGTGTTGCGATGACGATGTACCGGATTGCCGATGCAGCGCGGCTGCTCGGCGTGAGCGACGACACAGCCCGCCGTTGGGCCGACTCCGGCCGCTTCGCCACTGCCCCGGACGAAGCCGGACGCCGTGCCGTCGACGGCTCCGAGCTTGCGCGGTTCGCCGCCACGCTCGCCGACCGCAGTGAACCCGGTCCGGTCGTCCAGGCGTCGGCCAGGAATCGGCTCGTCGGCATCGTCACGCGGGTGACTCGCGACACCGTGATGGCACAGGTCGAGATGCAGTGCGGGCCGTCTCGGGTCGTGTCATTGATGAGCCGCGAGGCTGCCGACGACCTCGGCCTCCAACCGGGCGTGCTCGCGGTCGCATCGATCAAGTCGACCAACGTGGTGGTCGAACTGCCAGCCCAGCCATGACCGCGTTACCGCACGCTGGGGGTCGGCGCCGTCGTCCGTCGGAGTTCGTCGTTCTCGCTGCCGCTGCAGCGATTGCACTTGGCCTGACGGCGTGCGGCTCGTCGGGTGGGTCGTCGCGAGGGTCACCCGGACCGCCGTCCGACCGGATCGTCCCACCGACAGGCAGTGCACTCTCGCGGTCGGCGGAGCAGCTGGGCGGACTGAAGGGCACGGTCGTCGTGTTTGCGGCGGCGTCGCTTAAAGGTACCTTCGACACGCTCGCGGCGGCGTTCGAGCGGGCGCACCCGGGCGTGCAGATCGTGCCTTCATTCGGGGGCTCCGACACGCTGGCCGCCCAAATCGTGGCCGGTGCGCCGGTCGACGTGTTCGCCTCGGCGAACCTCGCCACCATGAGCACCGCGTCAAACAGCGACGACCTGCAAGGCGCGCCGAGCGTCTTTGCCAAGAACGCCCTCGAAATTGCTGTGCCTGCAGGGAATTCGAAGCACATCACCCGGCTCGCCGACCTCACGAAGGCCGGCGTGAAACTGGCAATGTGCGCTCCTGCCGTGCCGTGCGGGGCGGCAGCGGCAACGGCATTCCGGGCGGCCAAGCTCACGCCGCACCCGGTCACGCTCGAGCAAGACGTCACATCGGTGTTGACCAAAGTCGAACTCGGAGAGGTCGACGCAGGCTTGGTCTATCGAACAGACGTCGCGTCGGCTGGCTCCAAAGTGACGGGCGTGAGTTTCCCCGAGGCGGCAAGCGCAGTCAACAGCTATCCGATCGCCGTCGTCACGACTGGAAAGAATCGAGCGGGCGGCGAGGCATTCGAAAAATACGTTCTCTCGGCGGCGGGGCAACAAGTTCTGCAGGCAGCCGGATTTGCGAAGCCGTAGCGTGCGGGGCGCACCAGCTGCGGGCATGCCGACGGGCCTGGTGAGACCGGCTCGCCCAGTGACGCTCGTCCGGCGGCGCGCCCGAGCTCCATACGGCATTTTTCTGCCGGCGCTCGTGGGTGCGGCGTTCTTGGTGCTGCCGTTGGTCGGACTGCTGGTGCGGGCGCCGTGGCGATCGCTGCCGTCCCTCATCGGTGGCCCACACGTGCGCACCGCGCTGCGCCTGTCGGTCGAGACCGCAAGTGCGGCGACCCTTCTCGCCATCGTGCTCGGCGTGCCGATCGCTTGGGTTCTTGCGCGGTTGCATATCCGAGGTCGTGGGATTTTGCGGGCGCTGATCACGTTGCCGCTCGTATTGCCGCCGGTCGCCGGCGGTATCGCCTTGTTGCTCGCATACGGCCGACGTGGCGTGGTGGGTGAGTGGTTGTTGAAGGCGTTCGGTGTCTCGCTGCCGTTCACGACCGCAGGTGTGATCGTGGCTGAGGCGTTCGTCGCGATGCCGTTCCTCATCATCGCGGTCGAGGGTTCATTGCACGGGCTCGACTCTCGCTACGACCAAGTCGCGGCCACGATGGGTGCGTCACGATGGTTCACATTTCGTCACGTGACCTTGCCGATGCTGGCGCCGGGCATCGCTGCCGGCGCAGTGCTGTGCTGGGCCCGCGCGCTCGGCGAGTTCGGCGCCACCATTACATTCGCCGGTAGCTATCCGGGCACGACCCAGACGATGCCGTTGCAGGTTTACCTTGCGCTTCAAGACGATCCGAACGCGGCGATCGCGTTGAGCCTGGTATTGCTGGTGTTCTCGGTTGTGATTTTGGCTGGTCTACGTGATCGCTGGCTGCGCACGTGATCGGCGAAAGTTCTCTCCCGGCAGGCGCAATGGCGCTGGTCGACGCCAGGTTGCGGTGCACTCGCGGCCAATTCGAGTTGGACGTCGAGTTGCGCATCCCGGGCGGGGGAGTGCTCGCTCTGCTCGGTCCGAACGGCGCGGGCAAAAGCACCGCGTTGCAGATTCTCGCCGGCCTATTGAGTTCGCACGGCAGCCGGGTGATGGTCGCCGGCGAAGTATGGGACGACGGCACGCGTGGCTTTCGTCGTCCGACCGAAGAACGTTCGGTGGGTGTGGTTTTCCAGGACTACCTCCTTTTCCCACGCATGAGCGCACGCGACAACGTCGCGTTCGGGTTGCGAGCGCGAGGGGTCGACAAGGCCAGTGCTCGTCGCCAGGCCGACGATTGGCTCAGCCGCGTGGGGCTCGAAACGTTCGGCGACTATCGGCCGCCGCAGCTTTCCGGCGGTCAGGCGCAGCGAGTTGCGATCGCACGGGCGCTTGCCACGAGTCCGCAACTGTTGTTGCTCGACGAGCCGTTGGCTGCGCTCGACGCGGGTACCCGCATGCATGTGCGCACCGACCTGCGCCGCTATCTATCGGGCTTTACCGGTGCGACCGTGGTCGTTACGCACGACGCCCTCGACGCGCTGGTGCTGGCCGACCAAATCGTCGTTGTCGAACGCGGTCGGGTCGTTCAACAAGGCACCCCGGGCGCCGTCGCGAAACAACCCCGAACGCGTTACGTCGCCCAGCTGGTCGGCCTCAATCTCTTTCGCGGCAATGCTTCCGACACGACGGTGACGTTGGACGGCGGGGCGAAGCTGACCACCGCGCAGCGAAATGACGGTGATGTGTTCGTCGTCGCGAGACCGCGCGATATCACCGTGCATCGTGAGCACCCGCAGGGGAGCTCGCGCAATGTCTGGCGAGCCGTCGTCACCAACATCGAGCAGCACGGCGACCTCGTTCGGCTCGCGGCGGCCGGCCCACCTGACGCGCTCGTCGACGTCACGGCCGAGGCGATCGCCGACCTCGAGCTCGGTGTCGGGCAACAGGTGTGGCTCTCGGTGAAGGCGACAGCATTAGACGTGTACGCCGACTGACGATCGCTCCGAACACCTAGACGGCTCGGACGCCGGCCAGCTGCACGGGCGGGTGGCCCGGCCACGTCCCGATCAGTGTTTGCGTTGCTTCGACCGCTGTCCCAACGGTGCGGATCACCATGAGGTCAAGCCGGTTTGCGCGCACGATCGTGATCGGACCATCGTCGCGACAGGTCACCGTCTCGATATGCCCGACGGACGTGCCGGACTTGCCGCTGCCCTTCACCGTCGCGGTGGGTGCGCGGGGTACAAGCTGGCCATCGTTGTCGACGAGTTCGTCGGCTTGCGTACCCCCGTTGAGGACGGCGGTCGCCAGGGTTGACGCCCAAATCGGATCGCCGCAGCCGTCGTAGACCCAGCGGGTTCCCAGGACGGAATGCTCGGTGGTGCCGATCAGGAATTCTTCGGCGCCTGCCAGAGGAGCGCCGCGATAGGTCAGCGGTACGTGCACGATCGCTTCGTCGCTGGCCTCAAGTAGGAAGGCCTCGACACCCACCGCGCCGGCAGGATCGTCGAAACGGTACGACCCGAGCTGGCGGATCTCTGTGCCGTCCGGGAACCACGACCGGCTCGGAAGCCAACCGGTGAGCAACTGAAGCTTGGACGGTTGGAGTGTCGCCTTATGGATCAGTGCCATGGCCGCGACTATAGGACTGGGACGCGATGGTACTGCAGTGGTACCGTCGATGCCGTGGCGATGAATCTGCGGCTCTCCGACGAAGAGGCGGCCGCGCTCAAACGGAAGGCCGAGGAGCAGGGCCGGTCGATGCAAGAGGTCGCCCGCGAGGCGATCCGCCAGTACACGGCCGACCGGCAGACGCGTCTCGCTGCCGCGATCGACCGCATCCGCACCGAGGACGCAGAACTGCTCGATCGTCTGTCGAAGTGAGTCCCGCGCGCCGGGTTGACTACCTGACGCTGGACGATCTGCTCGAGATCGCTGCCGGCGTCTTGGCCGAGGTGCAGATTCGCGATCTCGGCTTACTGGCGTCGGCCGCGGCTCGCCCATCGATGACAGCGTTTGGCGAGGATGCCTATCCCCGCTTCATCGATAAGGCGGCTGCGCTCATGCATTCACTCGCGCGCAACCATCCGCTGGTTGACGGCAACAAGCGGTTGGCCTGGTCAGCAACGCGAGCGTTCTGCATTCTCAATGGATCCGACATCCACTACGTCATCGATAACGCGGAATCGTTCGTTCTCGCCGTTGCAGCGGGCGATTTGGACGTGCCCGAGATCGCGTCATGGATCGAGGCCCACGTCGTTGACGGCCGCGTGGACGACGGGACGTCGCGTGAGAGCGGGTGACCGGGATCGAACCGGCATGGCCAGCTTGGAAGGCTGGGGCTCTGCCATTGAGCTACACCCGCGGG
>JBOGEK010000187.1:0-7166 GCA_050743645.1 Acidothermaceae bacterium | reverse complement strand
TCCAAGGCAGCGGGTGGGTACGCGCCAATCATCGACGGCGTCCAAATCCTGCTCCTGCGAAGAGGCAACATCATCAAGCCGATGCAGGAATCAACGGACGGCGGTCAAATGCCGCCGGGGTTGACGGCAGCCGTTCGCGCGTCCTCCGCCGATACGGCTTTGGTGGGCAAGCGCCGGGTTGGCCAAGCGGTGATATCGGCAGCTGCGGTGTGCGGTCTCTTGCCGCTTGCACCAGGCACGCGACCGGCAGGGGAACCCCGGTGTCGGCGACTTCGGCTACGAACCGGACACGCCGTAACTCCAGTACTCGGGTGCAAACCTCAGACACGTTCGACGCGTTCTGAGGTTTGCATTCGAGTACTGAGGTGGCGGCCGCGGCATCAAGGAGTCGATGTAGGCATTGGCAGAGGGGCACCCAGTCGGGTGAAATCGGGCTCGGATTTGGGCCACCTGGTACGGACCTGCGAAGTTCGTCGCCGGATTGTGACTCAGTGCGGCGCTCAACCGGCCGATAGTGAAGAGTCTGGTCGCGTGGTTGCGTACCGCCGATCAGCCCGACGCCGTCAGCAGGCGGCCGGGTCAGCAGGGTAGGCCGGGTCAGCCGGGTCAGCCCGGGTCAGCCGGGTCAGCCCGGGTCGAGGAAGCGGGGTGGCGAGCACCGTGTGGAACGTGAAGCGGTCGAACGCGCCATCCGGCGAGCCGGTCGAGAGCCTCGCCAGCCGGCTTTACGACGATGTCACGGTCACCGAAGTGATCCGGCCCGCGGCGGTGCTGTCCGAGCGCAATGCCAAGCGGGTCCTCGACGGTTTGCTCGCCGACGACGTCCGCTCGGGTGGTCGTTGGCACGCCGAACCTGGCTGCTGGCGATTGTTCGAGCGCCCCTGGAAGGGCCGCGACGAGCGGTCGGCCGCAGCCGCTGGACTCATCGGCAGCATCCAGGTCGCCTACGGCATGCCGACCCGTTACGAGATCACCATCTTTCGGGCCACCGTCACCCTCGCGGGCACCCGCGCGGGTTACACGGTCGAGTCGCTGTGCGACGCCGCGCTCGACTACGCCGATCTCACGTTGGCCACCTGCCCCCGCATCGACCTGCAGCCGCCGCCCAAGCCGTTCCGGATGCCCGGGCCGTCCTGAACTTCTGGCAAGTTCGTTAGGTGGCTACGGGTTAGCAGCCCGTCGTTGCCTGACAAACGCCGAAGGCCATCGTGGTGGCAGTCCTATCGGTGTGGCTGGTTGCGGACGCTTTTGAAGAACGCCTTGTTGCGTGCGCGCTCTTGTGAGCGGGCCCGCGCGTCGCGCCGCGTTTTGATCCAGCGTTGTTCGCGCTGCAACTTCTGGTAGTCGGCCAGCCGTTCGGCCGCCAGGTCGCCCTCGTCGATCGCCCGCCCGACGGCGCAGCCAGGTTCGCCCGCGTGCTGGCAGTCCGCGAAGCGGCAGTCACGAGCGAGTTCGTTGACGTCGGCAAAGACGGCGACAATCCCGTCGTCCGCCTCCCAAAGGGCGAGGCCGCGCAGGCCGGGAGTGTCGATCGCGACGGCGCCGCCGGGCAGCGTCACTAACTCCCGTGCGGTGGTGATGTGGCGGCCCCTGCCGTCGTCGCGAATCGCACCGGTCGCCAGATCAACCAGCCCGTCGCTGAGCGCGTTCGCAAGCGTCGACTTGCCCGCTCCTGACGGGCCGATCATCGCGACCGTGGCGCCCGGTGACAGGTAGCACGCGAGGTCGTCGAGTCCGTCGCCGGTAGCCGCGCTCACGGCGTGGACGGCCACGCCAACGGCCTGGGTTCGCGCCTGCTCGAGGCGGGATTCGACGTCCGGGCAAAGATCCTTTTTGGTAAGCAGGACGACGGGGGTGGCGCCGGATTGCCAGGCCAGCGCGAGACAGCGTTGGACGAGGCGAGGGCGGGGCCGGCCGACCAGTGGCGCGACCACGAACACGGTGTCGACGTTCGAGGCAACGACCTGTGCGACCGATTCGCCGCTGGCGACCGCGCGTTGAAACGCCGACCGGCGAGCGAGCAGGGCGACGACGACGGGTCCGTCGAGAGCGACCCAGTCGCCGACGGCCGGGCTGCCGTTCTCGTCAATCGCGGTCGCGTCGTGAAAAAGCCGACCCGAGGGCCGCGCGCGTTCTTGGCCGTCTTTCGTCAGTACCGTGACGGCGCCACGGTCGACCCGCGACACCCGGCCGGGTATGAGATGCCTATTGAACGTTGCTTCGAGTGCGCTGAATTCGGCGGCACGTGCGTCGTCCCAACCGAGAATTGCCAGATCGTATGGCATTTCGAGTGCTCCGCATGGTGTGGGGGGAGCGCTCGGGAAAGTAGCCGGGCGGCGAGCTTTTCAGGCTGCCGCGCGAGAGCCGAGCGCGAGGATGAGGACAGCGTCAACCGAGACGGTCATGGCCTGGCTCCTCTCGCTCGGGGTGCGGGACTGTCATAAATCTAGCGGCCGCCGTCGCCGCTGCAACCTGATTGATCCGGCTACGGTCAGGTGAACGAACGCACAGCCATGATGAGTGCGAATACCAGCGATGCCGCGACGATGAGAGCGACCGCTGACGAACCGATCACATACGTGCGCTCAGGGTGTTGCGGGTTCTCGACCACAGCTCCTCCTTCAGAACAGCAGACCCAAGCAGACCCGCGCAGACCTGGGCAGACCTGGGCCTGACGACATTGTCAGCCACCTGACGCGGTCCCGGCTTGCAGCTTCGTTGTACCGGTTCCTTCCCCGCTAAGCGGCCCGGATCACCAGCTGGCCCGATCTAGCGGTAGCGGTGCGGCATGCCGATGCGCACGTCGACGCCCGGCGAGTAATGCACCAGCGGATTTCCAAGCGGTGCAGGCAATCCGGTCGACGTCACGAGCGAGTCGTCGAGTTCGCGCACCGTGGCTCGGTGCAGTGGCCACGGGTCATGCTGAGCGCGGGCGTAACGATGCCAGCCGTGCGCGCCCGCGACGCTGAACAACGCCCAACGAGCGGTGAGAAAGTGGTCGCGATCAGTGAGCTCGGTCTCCGCGTAGGGCTCACCGATATCGACGGTTACCCGGCTGGCTCCCTCGATGCGCGGCCACCGCCGCTTCGTCGCATACGTGATCGTGTTGTCGGCGTGGTGCAGTGTCATGCGTGACCACATGTAGGGCAGCCGAAAACCGAGCCGTGCCGTTGCCACGGCGGGGAACCGGGCTGCGTCGAGGGAGAAGAACCACACTCCTGATTGGCCAAGTTCGTCGCGCACGTAGGTGCGCACGTTGGTCTCGCAGAAGTTCGAAATCCATGGCAGGTAAGGAATCCCGGGCACTCGAATCCGCATGAAGAACGGCACCAGCCCGACCCACGCCTTGCCGTCGAACGTCTCGAGAGTCAAGCCGGGCGGCAGCAGGCGCTGCACGACGTCCGGCTGGTAGGCCCAATGCAAGAACGTCAGCGTTTGCCAGCGGTGCAGCTGGATCGGCCGCTCGACCCGCAATGGGCAGATCGGCGAGTAACGCTCGACATCAGGCATGGCACCATCGTGCACCTGTCGGCCGTGACGGCTATCGCGCCCGGCTGTGCACCTCGGTGGCCTGCGCTGTTTGTGCCCAGGCGTTGTGTTCGCGCTTCGCCCATGACGTCGGCACGTAGCCCGTGCGCATGCCGCCGAGCGCGTATGGATCCCGCATCGCCATGTAAATGTGGCCGAGCACGACGGCGAGGATCGCGTATGCCGCCCAGTCGTGCACGAACGTCGCGCCCGTGCGCCACGCGATCGGCCAGTGGTTGGCGAACCGCATCACCGAACCCGTCAGCATCATCACCAAAATTGCCCCGAGCTGAAAGTTGGCGTTCAGCTTCTGGCCGGCGTTGAACTTTCCCACTGCTATCCGCCCGGCGCGGCGCTCGCCCGATCGAAGCCATTTCCAGTCGGACGACGAAAAGCGATTCAGCCGCCCCAGATCGAGGCGAAAGGCCTTAGATAGCAGGCCAATTACCAGTGGCACCGGCAGGCACAGGCCGGCGATAACGTGAATCCATTCGACGACCGCGCGGTATCCGATGGCTGTCGACAGCGGACCGATGTAGAGGATTGCTGCCGTAGCAAGGCAAATTCCCATGTCGGCTGCTGTGGTGCGGTGCACCCACCGTTCGCTTCTGGTGAAGCGCAGCAGCTCAGTCGGTTGGCGCATCGCTTCGCCCGTTCGACTTGCCGACCCACGCATCGACGTCGTATCCGTTTTCTTCCCAGAAACCGGGGATCACCTTGGACGTGACTTTGATGCCGCTCAACCATTTCGCCGATTTGTAGCCGTACATCGGCGCGACATAGAGCCGCACCGGACCGCCGTGCGATCGGCTCACCGGGCCGCCCAGCATCTGCGTCGCGACGAGCACATCGCGGCGGCGGGCCTGGTCGAGCGTGAGGCTTTCGGTGTACGCGCCGTCGAACGAGGTGAACTGCAGCGCAGCCGCGCCGGCCTGAACGCCGACGTGGTCGAGCAGGTCGGGCAATGCGACCCCGGCCCAGTGCACGCCGGGCACTCGCCAGCCGGTGACGCATTGGAAGTCCTTGACCAGGGCGGTCTGTGGCAATGCGGCGAGGTCGCCCAGCGAGAACGTCGCCGGCCGGTCGACGAGTCCGTCGACGGTGAGTTGGTAGTTGGCCGCCGTGCGTTGCGGTTCTTGCGCGGTGATCGAGTAGAACCGGAAGCTGTCGCCCGCCGGGATGAGTGCACTCAGGCCGGTCGGGTCGTGTTCTTCGACCGGCCGCAGCACCGAGTTTTCGGCGTCCTGCAAGTGCTTGCCGAAGACCACACCGAGGGCGCCGAGACCGAGCATGCCGAGCACGATGCGACGCCCGATTGGCCGGCCGTGACCCTCGTGACCCTCGAGGGCTTCGGCGGCAGCGGTCGCAGCCGGGGCAGCGGTGGCAGCCGGGGCAGCCGCGGCACGGGCAGCAGGAGACGCGGCCGCGTCAGTGGGGTCGACCGGTTTGCCGTCGAGTTCGGTCGGGCGATTGGTCATGTTCTCAATAATGGTCGCGTTGTCGCCGCTAAGCGCCTGTCAGGTTGTTACGAAAAACGAACGAGCGGCCGTACACAAGATGTGTACGGCCGCTCGCTTGTGGAGGTTCAGGCTGGGCGGACGTTCTCCGCCTGGGGGCCCTTCGGACCCTGCGTGATATCGAAATCGACCCGCTGGTTCTCTTCGAGGCTGCGGTAACCGTCAGCCTGGATTGCCGAGTAGTGGACGAAGACGTCAGCGCCGCCCTCGACGGCAATGAAGCCGAAGCCCTTCTCGGCGTTGAACCACTTCACAACACCCTGCGTCACGTGCTCTCCCTTACCAGGATTCGGCACCCGCACCGCGCGGCTACCGGGCCGGCGCGGAGGAGTTGACTCCGGGATCCGAAACGGAATCCGAAGGACACGAACCGCGCTGACGTTCCGCGGCGTGAGAACACGTACTTGGAACTGCGACCGTCGATCACCGTAGCAGGTCAAATCGCCGTGCACCATAAGTCGCGCAGGCCTATATACGGGACGACCATGAGTGGTTCGTCCGGATTCTCGAAAACGGCGGATCGCGTCGTCTTCGCGCGCATTATCGACCGAGAGTTCGCAGATCTCGACGTCGAAGGCACAACACCGCCGCGACGGCCGCTGCCCCGAGCAACAGGACCGGCGAGACGCCCGACTTCCAGGCATTGATGACGTCGCGTAACCAGGTCGGCAGGCTCACCTGCCGGCCCGGCAAATAGGCGAGTGCGAGCACCGCCGTCCAGAACACGACAAGACGATCGAAGCCGGACGACGGAAGCAGGGCGAGCAGCGCGAACGCCAGGATCGCGTACCACGGCAACACGTAAGGCGCGGTCAACAACCAGCCGAGCACGAGCACGAGCGCCGCACGCGCGACGCCGATCGGGTTCGGTGCGCTGTGCGTCGCGCCGACGACCTGGGTGCCGGCGACGACGTGGGCGCGTCCGACGATATGGGTCTCCCCAACGTGGCCGGGCCGGGCGGGCAACCCGCGGTCGAGCAGCAACACGAACACCGCGAACGCAAGCCACGCAGCCACCCGAATCACCGCGCGCGCCGCGTCATGGCCGAGTCCGACCTCGAGCGGATGCGTCACGATGCGCCACGGATCCGCGAACGACACGAAGCCGCTGGCGTGTCGCAACTGGTCGAAGGCGTGCGGACCCGCCAACAGGTAGCCCGGCACGAGTACCGCAGCAGCGCCGACTGCGAGGACAACGAGGGACCTCACCGGATTGCGCTGCCTGCCGGACAGCGCCCAAGCAAGCCCCAGTCCGGCAAGGGCGGCGGACGCCTTCACGGCTGCTGCGGCGCCGCCGAGAACGCCGGCCACGAAGATGGGCAACCAGCGCAGGAGGCCGCTGGTGAGGCGCGGCCGCAACGCTGCGATCGCCGCCACCACCAAGAACGTGACGACGACGTCGACGTGCGCCCCGGACACCCCTTCGAACAGCAGCACGGGGTTCGCCGAGAAGAAGACGGCCGCTCTTCGTCGTCCGGCTCGACTCGTTGCGAGGAGCTGAAGAAGCAAACCCGCCGCGATGAACGCCACCGCGTTGATGATGCCGAGCAGGAACACTGCGTGAGCAGGGGCGTCGAGCCCGTTGCCGGCGATCTTTGCAGCGACCCACTGCTCGCCGGTCGCGATCGGGCCGTAGACGCTGGTGGTTGATTGCCACGGCGGCTCGGCGATCGCGTGATAACTGCCGGTCAGCGCGGACGGCGGCGTCGTGTACGGATCGTGGCCGTCCGCGGCGAGCTTGCCGTACGCGACGTAGCTGCCAGGATCCGACGATCCGACCGGCGCCAGCAACGCCAACGCGAGTGTTGCCAGGAACGACGCGGCCAGCAACCGTTTCGTGTCGAGCGCCCATCCCCGCTTCAGCGCGGCCAGGCAGCCGAGCACGCCGTAGCTTCCGGCAACTACGGTGACGGCGAGCAGCGCCGCGACAAGCGCGGCCGGCGGATGCGCATGCCAGCCGAAAGGTGGGTGTCCAGGCAACGGTTCGACCGCGGCGCTCGGACCGAGTGCCGCAGTGGTGATCAGTGCCGCCGTCGCGATTGCTAGCGCTGCCAGCGCTTTTCTCGGAGTCTGGACGGCGACGAGGCGCCGCGCGAGTTGCTGTTTCGCGATGCGCCGAAC
>JBOGEK010000186.1:0-3083 GCA_050743645.1 Acidothermaceae bacterium | reverse complement strand
GTGCGAACCAGGCCGACAAGCATGCGGCTTTCGTCGTCCGCGGTCGTGATTTTGAACCTGACGGCGAGATCGGCGCGGTCGAGATTCGCGACGGCGACCGGTGCGCGCGTTGCGGCGGGCACCTGTCGATCGCCCGCGGCATCGAGATCGGCAACATCTTCCAGCGCGGCCGCAAGTACGCCGACGCTTTCGAGCTCGACGCCCTCGGGCCCGACGCCAAGCCGATCCGCATCACGATGGGCTCCTATGGCATCGGCGTCTCACGTGCTGTCGCCGCGCTCGCCGAGCAGCATCAAGACGGCGTCGGTTTGGTCTGGCCACGATCGGTCGCGCCGGCCGACGTCCATCTCGTTGCCGCCGGTAAAGAAGACCAGCACGCGGCCGCCGAGAAGCTGGCCGCAGAGCTCGAAGCCACTGGTGTGCGAGTGCTGCTCGACGACCGGGCGGGCGTCTCGGCCGGGGTCAAGTTCAAGGACGCCGAGCTCATCGGCGTGCCGACCATCGTCGTGGTCGGGCGTGGCCTGGCCGACGGTGTGGTCGAGGTACGCGACCGCGCGAGCGGAGAGCGCTCCGACGTCCGGCTAGACGACGCTCTCGCCACGCTTGCCGCGCAAGCCCGAGGCTGACCTTGCGGCACCTTTCGATGATCAAGCAGTTAGGCGCAACTCGCCCGCGCGGCGGTTGCGCCTAACTGCTTGATCATCGTGGCGGAGGTGGGCACGCGGGGCGCGCGGTTAGACGCTGAACTGGCACATAACGATTTGGCCAGACCCGCCTTGCGGATCTTCACAGTTGGCCCCGCGCCGAGTTAGCTGGCGAGCAATCACCGCCGACCGCGGTGAGCATCCGAACGCGACTGCGGCTGTGGCTGGCAATCCCGCCCCGGCGTCGCGACGACTGGAGGTATGCGATGCGTCGACGAGGGCAACTACTCGCAACCGTGGCCATGATTGCGGTGGTCAGCCTGGCCGCCGCGGCGTGCGGTAGCTCGGGCAAGTCGAAATCCGGCTCAGGCGGTTCCGCGGGCAGCACGGCGTCGTCGGGTAGCAATAGCGGCACGGGCAAGCAGATCGTGTTGGGCACCACCGACAAGGTCATCTCACTCGACCCCGCGGGCGCCTACGACATGGGTTCGTGGACCTTGCAGTGGAACATTTATCAGTCGCTGCTCAAGATCAAGCCAGGCACGTCAGACATCGTGAACGACGCGGCGTCTAAGTGCAGTTGGACCGACACGACCACCTACACCTGCACGCTCAACGCCGGGCTGGTGTTCAGCAACGGCGACGCGCTCGACGCCAACGCGGTGAAGTACTCGATCGACCGGGTTATCAAGATCAATGACCCGAACGGTCCGTCCAGCCTGCTCGGCACGCTCGACAACGTCAGCGTGCAGGGCGCCGACACCGTGGTGTTCAAGCTCAAGAGCCCGAACTCGGTCTTCCCCTACATCCTCACGACGGGCGCCGGCAACATCGTCGATCCCAAGGTGTTCCCGGCCGACAAGCTGCTCGCTGACAGTCAGGTGATCGGCTCAGGCGCTTACACGCTCAAGAGCTTCACCAAGGACCAACAGGCCGTGCTCGCGCCGAACAAGAGCTACAAGGGCGACGACGTGCTCGCGAACAGTGGTGTCGTCGTGCACTACGAGCAGACCGCGTCGACACTGAAGCTCGACGTCGAGCAGGGCAACGTTGACGTCGCGTGGCGCAGCCTCAGCCCGACCGACGTCGCCTCGCTGCAGAAGGAGTCCGACAAGGTCAAGGTCGTCACTGGCAACGGCATCGAGATTCGCTACCTGGTTTTCAACACCAGCCTCGCTCCCACCAACAACGTTGCGGTTCGCCAGGCGGTCGCCTACTCGATCGATCGCGACAGCATCGCGAAGAACGTCTACAACGGCACCGTGCAGCCGTTGTACTCGATGGTTCCGCAGGGTCTGACCGGCGCGAACACCGCGTACAAGGATCTGTACGGCGCGGCACCCGATCCCGCCAAGGCGAAGTCGGTGCTGGATGCCGCCGGCGTGAAGACACCGGTCGACATCACGTTGTGGTGGACACCGTCGCACTACGGCGCGGTCTCTGGAGATGAGTACACCGAGCTCAAGCGCGAACTCGAAAGCACCGGGCTGTTCAAGGTCACGCTGCAAAGCGCGGAGTGGGATTCGTACAGCAAGGCCTACCCCGCCGACCAGTACGCTGCGTTCCAGCTCGGCTGGTTCCCCGACTATCCCGACGCCGACGACTACCTGGCGCCGTTCTACGTGCAGGGTGGCTTCTACAAGAACCACTACGACAACCCGCAGATCGATCAGCTGATCACGCAGGAAGAGGGCGAGACCGACCAGACCAAGCGCACGGCTGAGATCGATCAGATCCAGACGCTCGCCGCCAAGGACGTTCCCACCATTCCGATCTGGCAAGGCAATCAGGTGGCCGCAACCGGGCTCACCGTGACGGGCGTCGACAAGACGTTCGACCCGTCGTATACGTTCCGCATGTGGCTCATCGGTAAGAGCTGATAGTCCGGACGCCGAAAGGCCGGTGCGTTCCCAACAGCGCCGGCCTTTCGGTATACCGGGACTAGCAACTTCAGACCGGCGAGAGGTAAACGGGTCGTGGCAGTTGTGGCTGGCTCGAGTGGGTCGCTGCGCCGATACGCGTTGACGCGGCTGGCGTTGGTGATCCCGATGGTGTTGATCCTGCTCACCATCGTGTTCGTGTTGATGCGGGTCGCGCCCGGTGACCCGATCCAATCCGCGTTAGGGGGCAAGCTCTCTCCCGCACAGCTCGCCGAAAAGCGGCATGCGGCAGGTTTCGACAAACCGATGATCGTGCAGTACGCCGACTACTTGCGCCAGGTGGTGACGTTCAACTTCGGCCGGGCGATCACCGACAACCAGCCGATCACCACGATTTTGAAGGTCAACGGCGCTGCCACCCTCGAACTGACTGTCTCCGCGTTGATAGTGGCGTTGCTCATCGGCGTGCCAATTGGCCTGCGGGCAGGCCAGTTGCGCGACAGCGCGTTCGATGGTTTCGGGCGACTGTTCGGCATCGTCACCTACGCCGCGCCAGTGT
>JBOGEK010000185.1:0-2120 GCA_050743645.1 Acidothermaceae bacterium | reverse complement strand
TTCATCACCTTCACCGCAGCAAACGGGTTGCTGCCCACCAGCGCACCCGGCGCGAGCACCAGCGCGTACTGGGCGGGCGGCATCGTCGCGTCGGCGTTCTTGTTCGCCAGCCTGCTGGTGCACGAACTTGCGCACGCGATCGTCGCCCGCAGGCACGGGATCACCGTTGAGTCGATCTCATTCTGGTTGTTCGGCGGCGTCTCGCGGCTCAACAGTTCAGCCGCTGCGCCCCGCTCGGAGTGGCGGATCGCGGCGTCGGGTCCGCTGACGAACCTGGTTCTCGGCGCGGCCGGAATCGGTGTGGCCGCAGCACTTTCGGCCGCTTCCGCGCCGGCCATCGTGACGGCGGTGGCCGGCTACGTCGCCTCGATCAACCTGCTGCTCGCGGTGTTCAACCTGTTGCCGGCGGCACCGCTCGACGGTGGCCGCATTCTGCGCGCGATCCTGTGGCGCCGCCACGGCGACCGCGACCGGGCGACCGTGACGGCCGCGAAGACCGGCCAGGTGATTGGCATGATGCTGGTCGGTGTCGGTGTGGCGCAGGTGCTGTTCGGCTCGGCATTCAGCGGCATCTGGACCGGCCTGATCGGGTTCTTCCTCGCCGGGTCTGCCGGTGCCGAAGCACGACAGACGGCCACCCAGGCCGCGCTGGCCGGGCTCCGCGTTCGTGACGTGCTGCCAATTGGCGAGTCGTTGCCGGCAGCGCCGGGCTGGCACACGGTCGACGCGTTCATGGATAGCTACCGCCGAACTGGCGACACTCGCACGGTGCTGCCTGTTCAGGGTTTCGACGGTGCGCCCGCCGGTCTGGTCGGCTTGGCGAGCATTGCCGCAGTGCCCGCGAGCGATCGCGACACGGTTCGGTTGTCGGCCATCGCCGCGCCGCTCGACCAGATTGCAGTCACCGACCCCGACGAGCTGTTGCTCGACCTGCTCGCCAAGATGCGACCGAACAGCCGCAACATCGCTGCTGCACGGTTGGCCGGAAACGCATTGGTGTTGCGTGATGGGCAAGCAATCGGCGTGGTGACGCAGTCCGATCTGGCTCGAGCAATGCAACTCGGCAAGCTCAGCCCGCGACCGGCCGGGCCGCCGTCCGGTGACTCGACGTCCGTGCCGACAGTGCCGCCGGTACCGCCGCGCAACTCGGCCGCGAACGAGCCGTGGCACCAGGCGTCGTAACGGAAAGCCTTATTTCGCCTGGGATTTCGAAGTGATGCGATTCGAGGGAGGCGCAATGGCTTGGGCGATGATCTGCGTCGCCGGCCTTTTCGAGACCGGCTTCGCGGTGATGCTGAAACTCAGTCACGGTGTCTCGCGGGTGTGGCCGACGGTCGGCTTCGCGGTGTGCGCATTGATCAGCTTCGCGTTGCTGACGGCGGCGCTGAAGCACCTTGAAGTCGGGTCGGCCTATGCGGTGTGGACCGGGCTTGGCGCGGCGGGCACCGCAACGGTCGGCATGGCGTGGCTCGGCGAGAGCATCTCACTAACGAAACTGGTGTCGATCGCGCTGATCCTGGTCGGCGTGATCGGGCTGACTCTGTCGGGCGTCACCCCGGAGTAAAGCGTCGCGCCGGACGCAGCGACGCTACGCAACCTCGCGGGTGCATGGCGCGTCCTCTGCTTCAGCCGTCGTCGGCCTGGAGCGGAGGCGCGCGTGCCCAACGGTCGCAACACCGATGCAGGGAGAGGTCGCCGCGCACCAGCGGTTGTGATGCTGGTAGCGGTGGCCGCCGTTCTTGCCGCCTGCGCCAGCGGCACTCGCACAGGTTCGGGTACGCCGTCGATGCCCAAGCGTCCTTCGACACCCGCGACGACCTCGGCATCCATCCCGACGCCGAGCGCATCATGGCCTAACCCGGCAGCCTCGAATTTGTCGGCGCCACCGGCAGTTTCGGTGCCTTCCGCGACCATGGTCGACGTCGAACATGGCGTCGCAGTAGTGGGAATGACCCCTGCCGGCGATGCGGAGTTCAGCAGCCCTCCGTCGCTTTGGATCAGCACCGATACCGTGCACTGGCAGGACGTCACACCACCTGGCGCACAAAAACCCGCTGCGCCAGGCATCTATCCGATCTTCGATACGGCATCCTTTCTCAATCGGAAGGTCGGTTGGGTAA
>JBOGEK010000184.1:0-6659 GCA_050743645.1 Acidothermaceae bacterium | reverse complement strand
CTCCGTCTGCCCCGGCGACAGCAGCTCCAGACGCTCGGCCAGTTCGGCCGTTCGCTGTTGCTGGATACGTTGCTTCAACCGGCGGCCCGCGGCCGTCGGCTCCACGAAAGTCACCCGGCGATCGACCGGATCGTTCGTACGGCTGACCAGCCCGGCGTCCTCCAACTTGCCGACAACTCGTGACAGCATCGTTGGATTCAGAGCCTCGGACGTCGCAAGCTCGCCAACACCAATCGGTCCATGACGAACAATCTCGGTCAACACCCACATCTGCGTCGGCGTGAGGTCGCTCCCTTGCGCGGCCGCACTCAGGCGACGATTGAGTCTCCCGACCGCGGCCCGAAGCCGTGCCAAAGCTTCAGCATCCATCGCCCGCCCGTGACCTCCGCTAATAAGTTGCCTGCCGGCAAGCATATACGGCCGATAGCGAGTCCGATTGCAGCCAGCGAAGGAGGCGGTGGCGGGCGAAGAACTCATACCCGTCAGCGGGAGCAGCAGAGAGGCTACGAGCAACTACAGATCGGTGAGGCGCTCCGAAAGGTAACCGACGACGGCGTCGAGGGAAACCCGCTCGTGCTTCATCGTGTCGCGTTCGCGAATCGTCACTGCCTGGTCTTCTAGCGTGTCGAAGTCGACGGTGATGCAATACGGCGTGCCGATCTCGTCTTGACGGCGGTAGCGGCGACCGATCGCCGACGCGTAGTCGAAGTCGACGTTCCAACGCCGCCGCAACTCGGCCGACAGATCGCGTGCCTTCGGCGAGAGATCGGCGTTGCGTGACAACGGCAACACCGCCGCTTTCACCGGCGCGAGCCGGTGGTCGAGGCGCAACACCGTGCGCTTCTCCAACTCCCCCTTGGCGTTCGGCGCTTCGTCCTCGGTGTAGGCGTCGATCAAAAACGTGAGCACGCATCGGTCGACACCGGCCGCCGGCTCGATCACGTAAGGGATCCAGCGCTCACCCGACTCCTGGTCGAAGTACGACAGGTCGACACCCGATGCAGCACCGTGCGAGCGCAGGTCGAAGTCAGTGCGGTTCGCGATGCCTTCGAGCTCGCCCCACTCAGAACCCTGGAAACCGAAGCGATACTCGATGTCGACCGTGCGCTTCGAGTAGTGCGAGAGCTTTTCTTTCGGGTGCTCGAACAGGCGCAACATGTCTTCACGCAGACCGAGGTCGATGTACCACGCGAGCCGCGTGTCGATCCAGTTTTGGTGCCACTCCTCGTCTTCACCGGGTTTGACGAAGAACTCCATCTCCATCTGCTCGAACTCGCGCGTGCGGAAGATGAAGTTGCCTGGCGTGATCTCGTTGCGAAAACTCTTGCCCTGCTGGGCAATTCCGAACGGCGGCTTCTTCCGCGACGATTGCTGCACGTTGAGGTAGTTGATGAAGATGCCCTGCGCTGTCTCGGGCCGCAGGTACGCCAGCCCCGATTCGTCCTCGACTGGCCCGAGGTATGTCTTCAACAACCCGTTGAACATGCGCGGTTCGGTGAACGCACCCTTTGTTCCGCAGTTCGGACAGTTCAGGTCAGCCAACCCGTTGGCCGGCGCGCGACCATGCTTTTCGAAGTACGCCTCTTCGAGATGGTCAGCCCGAAACCGCTTGTGACACGACATGCACTCGGTCAGCGGATCGACGAACGCCGTGATGTGCCCGCTTGTCTGCCACACGATCGGGTTCAAAATCACGCACGAGTCGAGGCCCACGATGTCGTCGCGGCCGTGCACGATTGCCTTCCACCACTGCCGCTTCACGTTGTTCTTCAGCTCGACGCCGAGCGGACCGTAATCCCACGCGGCACGCAAGCCGCCGTAGATCTCACTGCTCGGAAAAACCAGGCCGCGCCGCTTGCTCAGATTGACAATGGCGTCGAGGCGGTCGTCGGACTTGTTCTTTGCGGCCACGGAAGTCTCCATCCGGCTGGCGGTCGGTGGGCGCTTCAATGTATCGGTTCGCCCACACGCCCGTCGGCCGCCCCCGGCTGCGCACGTCGTCGCTCGCCCCCGCGTCGTCCGAACTCGGGTGATCCGGCCCGCTCTACAACCGGAACGGATTCACCGCGAGCGCCGCAAGTAAGAACCAGCTCGTGGCGCCGACATGCTGGTTGGTGAAGTAGCCGAACCCGAATCCGGTGTCGAGATCGCTCGACGCTGCGACGATGCCCGAACGCGGCGGCAACGCCGTGCCCGTCACGACGCCGCCGTGCCCCTCGCCGCACAACGCACCGTCAGCGCGTGACGTGAGTCCGACCGTCTGTGGCCGACCCGCGAGATCAGCAGAAGTCCCGAGATTCGACTGCACCGACACACAGTTGGTCAGACACGAGAGCGCTCGTGACCGGTCGCTCAGTTCGCCCTGCCCTTGCCCTTGTCCGTGCCGGCCCCTCGACTGCCGGAATCGCAACGCGGCCGCGAGATGCGCAGTGCCTTCGATCCAGACGGCGTCGCGATTGTTATGCGAAGCGCCACCTGGCACCGCGCCCGACAGCGCCTTGCTGCGATCACTGAACGTCACGCCCGAGACGGAATATCCTGCTGGCAAACCACTTCTGGACGACGAGAAGCTGTCGGTGTTGCTGAGTTTCGTTGCCGCCCAATCGATCGAGTGTGCAAACGCGTGTTCGGCAAGGCTGAGATACGACCAGGTCTGCACGTCTTCGGGGATCGGCGCCTTGTTGATCTCGTCGGCGCTGCCGTTCGGCGCCACAACCGCCAAACCCGCTCCAGGTTGCGGATACGTGGTTGCCGGGTTTTGCGTACCCGTGTAGAAAAACCCGCCTGCGGCTTCCCACATTGCGACCACGAACGATCGTGCTCGGTTGGCCTTGTCGTGCCAGCTGTGCTCGCCGGTCAACTGCTCGAGCATCTGGAAAAGCGCGTATGCGTCAACGTTGTGCTCTGTCGACGACCACTGGTGGGCGAAGCTGCCGTCTGCTCCGACGCCGCCGAGATAACCGCCGTGGTGGTACGGCGATGTCGCGGTGTCGACGATGAACTGACCAATGTCCACGGCACCGTCGAGATACCTGCGGTCGTGCGTGTGCGCGTAAAGCTGCGCCAGGGCAAGGCCAACCCAGGCGGCGTCACCCGTCGAGGTGCCGGTAAAGCCGAACTGATGAGCGGGCACTGCGCCACGGTCACCGACGAAGCCAGCCGTCAGCACCCCGTCGTCCGACAAAACTGGACCGGTCACGTAGGCCTGCCGCACCCGACCGTCGCGCGCCCGATCGGTGGCCTGCGCGAACAGCAGCGAGTCGCCCAAAACCTTCGCCCGCCGCAGATGGTCTGACGTCGGACATGCGAGGTACGCCATCAGCGCAAGAGCGTTGTCGTAGCCGAATCCGGTGGTGAGCAGGCCCGATTCGTTGTTGTAACTCTGCAGCAACCGCAGCGTGTTTCCCTGCGCGTACGCATCCATCACGAAGTTGAGGTAGTTGTACGCCCGCTCGACGGGTGCGCGCAACGCGCTCTCGACCGGATGAAACACCAAGGCGGACGACGTGAACGTGGCGCCCGCCGCATCAACTGGCGCAACCCGCGCGCTCGCGGCTGACCCGGTCAGCGCCGCGAACTGCGCCATTGCGGCAGCCCCAGACGACGGCATTCCGGTGAACGTGCGTTGAGACAAGGGAAGTCCTCCCGACCTTTACGCATCGCGACGTCGGCGTGATCATGAGAGCGCTCTCACACCTGTTTCATTGAAGCCGGTGGGTTCTGGTTTTGCAATGGCTGCTACGGCAAGCAACGGCAACAGATCGGTTACGACTGGTTGACGAAACGGGCACATCACCCATTCCAGACTCGGACCGCCGTCCTGCACCGACCGGGCCCGCTACCGCCGCCCTACGCCGAGGGTGCCTGCGCGTTCGGCACCGCTCCGCCGTAGCGGCGATCCCGATTGGCGTAGATTTCGATCGCCCGCCACAGATCTCGGCGATCGAAGTCGGGCCAGAGCGTGTCGAGAAAGACCATCTCGGCATAGGCAGACTGCCACGGCAGGAAGTTCGACGTTCGCTGCTCGCCCGATGAACGCACGAAAAGATCGACGTCGGGCATTGACGGCTCGTCGAGGTAGCGGGCGAACGTTCGCTCGTCGACGCGGTTCGGATCGATGCGGCCGGCGGCGACGTCGAGCGCTAGTGCCTTCGCCGCGTCGGCGATCTCGGCCCGCCCGCCGTAGTTCACGCACATCGTCAACGTCAGCAGGTTGTTCGCCGCGGTCAACTTCTCGGCCGCCTCGAGCTCTTTGATGACGCTGCCCCAAAGCCGCGGACGTCGTCCGGCCCAACGAACCCGCACGCCGAGTTCGTTCATGTAGTCGCGGCGCCGGCGAATCACGTCGCGATTGAAGCCCATCAAGAATCGCACCTCATCCGGCGATCGCCGCCAGTTCTCGGTCGAGAACGCATACGCCGAGATCCAGCGAACGCCAACCTCGATCGCACCTTCAACGACGTCGAGCAAGGATGCCTCACCACGTTCGTGGCCGGCGGTACGCGGCAACCCGCGCGCCTTGGCCCAGCGGCCATTGCCGTCCATCACGATCGCGACGTGCTTGGGAACGAACTCCAACGGAATGTCGGGTGGGCGTGCGCCGGACGGATGCGGCGCGGGTCGCCGGATATCTCGACGTGGAGGCATCAGGCGTGCTCGACCAAGCGCAACGATCGAATGCCGTGTTCGAGATGCCATTGCAGATAGGCAGCAGTGAGCCCGCTCGCATCGCGGCGATGCCGCAGCTCGCTGCTGTCAGCAACCGCCCAGTCGCCTGCGAGCAGCGCTTGCATCAGCGAAACCGTCTCGGTGCTCGGCGTCGCCGAGCCGGCCGGACGACATGCAGCGCACATGCTTCCGCCGCCCTGCACCGAGAACCAGCGATGCGGCCCGTCGGTGCCACAGCGCGCACATTCGGCCAGCGCCGGCGAATACCCCGAGACGCCGAGCGCCCGCAGCACGAACGCATCGAGCACCAGCCGAGCGTCGTGCGTCTCCTCGGTGAGCGCGCGCAACGCACCCACGACCAGCAGGTAGAGCCGAAGCGCAGGCTCGCGCTCCTCGGCGGTCAGCCTTTCGGCCGTCTCGAGAATCGCGGTGCCTGCCGTGTAACGCGGGTAGTCAGACGCCAACCGATCGCCGAACGCCGTGTATGTCTCGACCTGCGTGACGATGTCGAGTGACCGGCCCGCATAGAGCTGTACGTCGACATGGCTGAACGGTTCGAGCCGGGCGCCGAACTTCGAGCGGGTGCGCCGAATCCCTTTCGCCACGGCACGCACCCGGCCACCGCGACGCGTGAGCAGCGTGATGATCCGGTCCGACTCGCCGAGCTTTTGCGTGCGCAGCACGACGGCGTCGTCCCGGTAGAGGTTCACCCCGCCATTGTCACCGATGCGGCCACCGATCGCCGAGCGCCGCGCTCGCGCGACTGGTAGACACCTGCGGTGTTCTAACACCGCGAACGTCTGCCGGTCGGCGAGCAGCCCAGGCTCAGTCGCGCATCAGCAGCACTAGCGCCCCGCGTTCGCCGCCCGGTTCACGGCGCTCACGACCGCCTTCAGCGACGCCGTGACGATGTTCGCGTCGACCCCGACACCCCACAGCACCTCGTCGCCGACGACACATTCGAGATACGCAGCCGCCCGCGCGTCGCCACCGGCCGACATCGCGTGCTCGGCGTAGTCGAGCACGCGAACATCGGGCCCGACGGTCGACAACGCGTCGACGAACGCCGCGATCGGCCCGTTGCCCGAGCCATCGAGCATGCGGGTCTCGCCCTCGTAGCGCACCTCGACCGACAGCGCGTCCTTCTCGTCGATCGCGGCTGACGTGTGGTGCGCCAGCAACGCGAGCGGCGACACCGGTGCCAGATATTCGGTCTCGAAGATCTTCCACATCTCGGACGGCGAAACCTCGCCGCCACCCGCATCGGTGTGCGCCTGAATCACTCGGGAGAACTCGATCTGCAGCCGGCGCGGCAACTCCAGCTGGTGCTCGATCTTCATGACGTACGCGACGCCACCCTTGCCCGACTGGCTGTTCACCCGGATCACGGCTTCGTACGAGCGGCCGACGTCCATCGGATCGATCGGCAGGTAGGGCACCGCCCAGTCGATCTCGGTCACCGGCTTGCCGACCGCTGCCGCGTCGGCTTCGAGCGCCTCGAAACCCTTCTTGATCGCATCCTGGTGCGACCCCGAGAACGCGGTGTAGACGAGATCGCCGGCATACGGATGCCGCGGATGCACCGGCAACTGCGTGCAGTACTCGACCGTGCGCCGCACCTCGTCGATCTGGGAGAAGTCGATCTGCGGGTCGATGCCTTGACTGAACAGGTTCATGCCGAGGGTGACGAGATCGACGTTGCCGGTGCGCTCGCCGTGGCCGAACAAGCAGCCCTCGATGCGGTCAGCTCCGGCCATCACAGCAAGTTCGGACGCCGCAACCGCACAACCACGATCGTTGTGCGGATGCACCGACAGGCAGATGAACTCGCGGCGCGACAGGTGCCGGCCCATCCATTCGATCTGGTCGGCGTAGACGTTCGGCGTCGAGCGTTCGATGGTGGCCGGCAGGTTCAGAATGATCTCGCGATCCAGCCCGGGCTGCCAGACGTCCATCACCGCTTCGCAGATCTCGACGGCGAAGTCGAGTTC
>JBOGEK010000183.1:0-6205 GCA_050743645.1 Acidothermaceae bacterium | reverse complement strand
GTCTGGGACCAGATCAACAGCCTGGTCAACTCGGTGTCGCCGACGACCGCCCCTACCTCGCTGCACAACCCGCTCACCGGCAGCCGCATCATCGGGATCACCGCAGTCGTCGGCGCGATCAACGTCGTCCTCATGACAGCGTTGGCGACGCTGGGCGCGGCGATCTACAACCTGATCTCCGACTTGGTCGGCGGCATCGAGGTGACGCTCTCCGACCCGTGAGCGACGGCAGGTTGCGACGGCCAGGTCGGGTGACGATGCGCGCGGTAGACCGAGCGCTTTGCACCCAGCCCGATTGGGAGTGACCGCAGCCGTGGGATACCCTCGCTAGGCACGAAACGCGGGCCTGTAGCTCAGTTGGTTAGAGCGCATCCCTGATAAGGATGAGGCCGGAGGTTCAAGTCCTCCCAGGCCCACCCGAGACCGAATCGCACCGATGGCACCAGCGGAGGTGACTGCTCGTGAAGAAGCTCCTTTTGCTGGTGCTCGCCGCGATCGGTGGTGTGTTCGTTTACCGTCGGGTGCAAGCGGCGCAAGCCGAAGAAGACCTCTGGATCGAAGCGACAAGCTCGGAGCCGGTCAACATCTAACGCGGTCCGAACCGTGCGGGCGTCGATCCGGGTGGCCCGTAAGCTGGGTTAGCGCTCCACCCTCGGGGACGTAGCTCAATTGGCAGAGCACCGCCTTTGCAAGGCGGGGGTTAGGGGTTCGATTCCCCTCGTCTCCACCACTTGTGATCAATCGAGGCATTGTCATGCGCAGAGCCCGGCCAATGGCCGGGCTCTCGTGTTGTGCTACGCCGCAAAACCGGGTAACGGAACCCGGCGGCTCGCGCCAGCTTGACAGTTGCGGCTACGACGGTTAGCGTTTCAGCTAACGACAGTAGCCTACGGAGGTTGAGATGACCGAGTTCTTGGACGTCGACGGGGGCCGCATCGCCTACGACGTGACTGGCGAGGGGCCGCTAGTTGTGCTTGGCCACGGGATGGGCACCCCGCGCGATACCTTCCGATTCCTCGTCCCGCTCTTGGTCGCGGCCGGGTATCGGGTGGCAAACGTCGACTCGCGGGGGCACGGCGAATCGAGCAGTGCCTGGCCGTCGTACACCCGCACCAACACTGCGCACGATCTGCTCGCGCTGATTCGCCACCTGGGCGGGCCCGCCGTCATCGTCGGTCATTCGTTCGCCGGTGGCTCGGCGACGATTGCGGCGGCCGAGGCGCCGGAGCAGGTGACTTCCGTAGTCGAGATCTGCCCCTTCACTCGCGTGGCGAAGGTCGACCTCGGTGCCTTGATCAAAAACAGCCACCACCGCAAGGGCGTCGTCCGGCTGCTGGGTACGGCGATGACCGGCAGCATCGGCATCTGGAGCAGCTACCTCGATCGCGCCTACCCGGGCGCCAAGCCCGCCGACTACGCCGCCAATCTCGCCGCCGTCCAGGCAAACATGCGGGAGAAGGGCCGCATGCTCGCGGCGCGAAAGATGGGCATGTCGAAGCCGTCCGATGCGCAGGCTCAGCTGCCGAACATTTCCTGCCCGGCGCTGGTCGTGATGGGAACGCTCGACCCCGATTGGCCGAACCCGAAGGCCGAAGCCGAGGCGATCGTTGCGGCGATGCCGGCCGGCCTCGGTCGCGTCGCAATGATCGAAGGCGCCGGTCACTACCCGCAAGCGCAGTTCCCCGACCAGGTCGCGGCGGCGATTGTCTCGTTCCTCGCGGCCAACGCTCGTGCCTAGAGCGGGATTGACTACCGATCACATCGTGGTCGCGGCAGCGCAGCTGTGCGACGAGATCGGCTTTCATGAGCTGACCATGGGCGTGCTCGCCGAGCGGATCGGCGTCCGGCCGCCGTCGTTGTACAAGCATCTCGAGAGCCTGGCCGATCTGCAGCACCGCATTGCGACCCTAGCGATGGCCGAACTCGGCGACCGGATTCGCGAGGCGATGCAAGGCAAGGCCGAACTCGACGCACTGAGTGCACTGCTCAACGCGACCCGCGGTTACGTCACCGAGCACCCGGGGCGCTACACGGCAACGATCGGCGCGGTGTTCAGCGGGCATGACGATCCGCTGTACGTCGCGAGCGCACGTGTTCTGGATTCGATCGCCGCGGTGCTGCGTGGGTACGGGATCGGGCCGGACGAGGCCGACCACGCGATCCGCATGATGCGCTGCACGCTGCATGGGTTCGCCGTCCTGGTGGCCGTGAACGGCTTTCAGTGGGATGCAGACCTTGACGAGAGCTTTCGCTGGATGCTCCATTTCATCGACACCGGATTGCGGGCGCTGCATTGATCACCGTGCAGTCACCGAACAAATGCCAAATCTCGGACGACGAGAAGCGTCTGCGGCTGACAGAATCGGCGCATGCCGAGCCGAATCTCCACTATTGTCATCGATGCCAGTCAACCGCGCATCGTCGCCGACTTCTGGTGTGCTGTTCTTGGTTGGCAGGTTGTCGATGCGGACCCGACTATCGTCAGCATCGCACCCGCTGACGGCGGCTGGCCCACCATCGACTTCATCGCGGTGCCCGAAGCAAAGCAGGTCAAGAACCGGTTGCATCTTGACCTGCGCGCCGACGGAGTAAGCACCGCAGAGGAGCTTTCCCGTCTGCTCGAACTGGGCGCCCGCAAGGTCGACATCGGGCAGGGGCCCGATGTCAGTTGGGTGGTGCTCGCCGATGCCGAGGGAAACGAATTCTGCCTCTTGTCGCGCACTGTCCAAGACCTCGGCCAGGCATAAGTGAATCGCCGCGCGCTCGGCTCCACGGCCATCGAGGTCAGCGAGATCGGGCTCGGTGCATGGCAACTCGGCAACACCGATCAGTGGAGCGGTCCTGATCGCGAGACGTCGTTGCGTATCGTCGACGAAGCGTTGGCGATCGGCGTCAACTTGTTCGACACCGCGCCCGGCTACGCGAACGGTCGGAGCGAACAGATTCTCGGCGAAGCCCTCGAAGGGCGCCGCGACCGCGTCGTGCTCGTCAGCAAATTCGGCCACCGAGCAGACGGCACCAGTGACTGGAGCGCCACGCGGATCGAAGCGGCCGTCGAACAAAGCCTGCGTGCACTACGCACCGACTATCTCGACGTAGTCCTAATGCATTCGCCGTCTCCCGAATTGCTCGACGGCCGAATTTCCGAGCATTACAAGGCGTTTGAACGGCTGAAGCAGGCGGGCACCATCAAGGCGTACGGCGTGTCCGTCGACTGGGCCGCAGACATCGATACCGTCATTGAAACGACCGAGAGCCAGGTGCTTGAGGTTCTGCTGCACGCATTCCATCAAGAACCCTTGGCGGCACTGCAAAAAGCGGCCGCGCAAGGCGTCGGCGCAATCGTCAAGGTGCCGCTCGACTCCGGCTGGTTGGCCGGCCGTTACGGCAAGGACGCCCGCTTTTCCGACGTCCGATCACGATGGAGCCAAGCCGACATCGAACGGCGCGCTGACCTTGTCGAGAAGTTCAAAACTTTAGTGCCGGACGGCGAAAGCACGGCGCATACGGCGCTGCGGTGGCTGCTGGCACAAGGTTGCGTGTCGTCGGTGATCCCGGGGGCAAAGTCGGTAGAGCAACTGCGCGACAACGTTGCGGCGGCCGATAACGAGCTGGCGCCAGCTACCGTCGCGGCGATCGAATCGCTGTGGGCTAACGAGATTCAGGGATCTCCGCTGCCCTGGTAGCGGACGACGGTACGCGACGGTTTAGGACGGTTTAGTTGGCGCAGGTACTCGCAGGTACTCGCGGTTGCGTGCTCGGCTCGTTGCCCTTACTACTGGTGGTGATGCTCGCGCTCTTCGGCGCTGAGGTCGACCGAGTGCGTCTCGTCGGTGTCGCCGGCCAGCGGGTAGGGCGCAAGCTGAACCGGTCGGCCGGCCTGCGACAACCAGGCAACCACCGCTCCGATCGCGCTTCCGATTGCGAGGAAGCCCACCGCGACTGGCCAACGGCGTTGCTTCTTGGTCACCATCATCGAGTCGGCGCCCCGCAAGGCCGCGGCGGCCAGCTTGCCGCGGCGCATCGCTTCGCGGCGAACCGGTTCGGACGCCACCATCGCGTTGTCGACGGCAGACGACGCCATCGGGACTAGACGTTCCTGGACGAGGATCCGGGCCTGCTGCATCTGCTTGTTAGCTTGCTGAGCCGCTTGCCGCTTGGCGTTCTTGCCAGCCGGGACCGCTGTCGACAGCATCTTGGCTTGCGCCATGTGACGAGCTGCCCCGAGGCGAGCGGCCATCGTGTCGGTGATCTTGTCGGTCGTGACGGTCATCGGAACCTCCGTGAAAGCGAAGAAACCACGACGAAGCGGGCGGCGCCCCGTGCCCATGTTCGCTGCCTCCCCACTGGCGGCATGGGCTAACCCGATCATGCACCGACGCGGCTCGGTTGTCAGCGCTGTTGATTCAACGGTACGACCGGCGACCCGCTCGCGCGTGTAAAGATGGTCGGTACACCGACGACAGAAGGAATTCATCCCGTGGCCGAAGAGACCTTCGCGACCTTGCGCACAAGTAAGGGCGACATCGAGATCCGCTTGTTTGCCGACCATGCGCCGAAGACTGTGCGCAACTTCGTCGAGCTCGCCGAGGGATCGAAGGAATGGAAAGACCCCAACAGTGGCTCGATGAGCAATGCCAAGCTCTACGACGGCACCATCTTCCACCGAGTGATCCCCGATTTCATGATCCAAGGCGGCGATCCGCTCGGTAGTGGTCGCGGTGGCCCTGGTTACAACTTCGCCGACGAGTTCCATCCCGACCTCTTGTTCGACCGCCCCTACCTATTGGCGATGGCGAACGCTGGCCCGAACACGAACGGCTCGCAGTTCTTCATCACGCTCGCTCCGACTGCGTGGTTGAACCGCAAGCACACGATCTTCGGTGAGGTCACCAAGGGCACCGAAGTGGTCGACGCGATCGTGAAGACGCCGACCGGTCCGAACGACCGGCCCCGCGAAGACGTCGTGATCA
The DNA here is from genome assembly GCA_050743645.1 of Acidothermaceae bacterium. Taxonomy (GTDB): domain Bacteria; phylum Actinomycetota; class Actinomycetes; order Acidothermales; family Acidothermaceae; genus JBOGEK01. Next base: position 1,232 of record JBOGEK010000183.1, on the reverse strand, counting down.
ACTCGGTGTCGATCGACCGGCGTTAGAACTTCCATGAGAGTGGACGGCGGGGGCAGCGCGGACGGCGGAAGCGATACAGCAGGCGGCTCCAGCGGGGGAAGCGGCGTGCAAAGTGCGGCGGGCGGGGGAAGCGGCGTGCAAAGTGCGGCGGGCGGAGCCGGCGGGGGGAGCGGCGGCAGCGTTGGCCCGACGTCCGACCGGACGGCGATGACAGCCAACGTCGCGCCGACCTGCTACCGCCACCCGAAGCGAGAGGCACACATCAGGTGTGTACGCTGCGACCGTCCGATCTGCCCAGACTGCATGATCACGGCGTCGGTCGGATTCCAGTGCCCTGAGTGCGTGCGCGGTGCCAACGCGGGCCAGCGGGCGACCCGCACCGCACTTGGTGGGCGGGTCGCTTCGAACACGATTTCGGCTACCTACGTGCTGATCGCGATCAACATCGCGGCCTTTCTGGTCGAAGCGGTGTCGTCGCGTTTCGTGCTGAATTTCGAACTTATCGGCGGGCCGGTGCGGGTGAGCCGCTTCGATCCGGCCGTAATCGGTGTCGCCCATGGCGAGTACTACCGACTGTTGACGGCGATGTTCCTCCACGAGCCGCCGAGCGCCGGTGGAACCTTCTTCCTCCACATCCTTTTCAATATGTGGGCGCTGTACGTTGTCGGGCCACCCGTCGAGGCCGTCCTCGGCAAGCTGCGGTTTGTCGTGTTGTATCTGCTCGCGGGGCTCAGCGGCTCCGCGTTGGCGTACTGGTTAGCGGCGCCCTACGCAGCGGAACTGGGTGCGTCGGGCGCAATCTTTGGGCTCTTCGCGGCGCTCTTCGTCTTCGGTCGTCGGATGCGCTTCAACATTGGGCCGATCGGCGCGGTGATCGGCATCAATCTGCTCCTCACCTTCACGATGAGCGGCATCAGCTGGGAGGCCCACGTCGGTGGCCTTGTCGGAGGTGCGGCATTGGCCGCGGCCTGGGCTTACGCGCCCCGTAAGCGGCGCACGCTCGTTCAGGTGGCGTCGTCTGTCGCGCTCGTGGCGATCATTGTCGTGATCGTGGTCGCCAGAACCCACGCGCTGACCCACGGTTAAGGGGGCCGGCCGCGCGCCCGAATTGCGTCGGGCGGGCGAGGCTGTGTCGGGCGGGCGAGGCTGTGTCGGGCGCGCCGGCCGGTGTCGGGCGGCGGGACTGCGCCGAGTGTCGAGTATGTGGTGTCGAAATCGGCCGATGACCACCA
>JBOGEK010000182.1:0-3432 GCA_050743645.1 Acidothermaceae bacterium | reverse complement strand
ATCCAGTAACGCAACGAATCCATGATGAGCTGCAACGCGTGCGGGTTGCGCGCGTTCAGGCTGTTGCCGGTGCCCGTGTAGTCCATGTATTTCGACAGATCATTGTCGACGAGCCGGTAGTACGCGGCGTTGTCGAGACCGCGCATCGAAAGCGTGGGGCCAAGGTGGTTGCCTTCGGCGGTGTGGTTGTAGACGACGTCGAGGATCACTTCGATGCCGGCTTCGTGCAGCGTGCGCACCATCGCCTTGAACTCTTGAACCTGCTCACCGGTGTCGCCCGACGACGAATATCCGTTGTGCGGCGCCAAAAAGCCGATCGTGTTGTAACCCCAGTAGGTGTCGAGCCCCTTGTCGTGCAGGCCGCTGTCAGTGATGTATTGGTGCACAGGCATCAGTTCGACGGCGGTCACGCCGAGCGCGGTCAGGTAGTCGATCATCACCGGATGCGCGAGCCCGGCGTATGTGCCACGCGCCTTTTCGGGGATGTCGGGATGCCGGATCGTCATGCCCTTCACGTGCGTCTCGTAGATCAACGATTCGTAGTAGGGGATGCGCAGCGGATGATCGTTGCGCCAATCGAAATAGGGATTGATCACGACCGACGTCATCATGTGTGGCGCCGAGTCGGCGTCGTTGCGCTCATCGGGCGAGGCGAACTTGTAACCGAACAGCGACTCGTCCCAGTCGATCGAACCCTCGACTGCCTTGGCGTAGGGGTCGAGCAGCAGTTTGTTCGGGTTGCAGCGGTTGCCCTGCGCCGGATCGTACGGCCCGTGTACCCGGTAGCCGTAGCGCTGTCCCGGCCCGACGTCGGGCAGGTAGCCGTGCCAGACGAACGCGTCGTACTCGGGTAGCACCACCCGCGTCTCATGATCGTCGCCGTCGAAAAGGCACAACTCGACCGAGTCCGCGATCTCGGAGAAGATCGCAAAGTTGGTGCCGGCGCCGTCGTACGTGGCGCCCAACGGATAAGGCGAACCCGGCCAAGTCTCTATCGGCATGTCGTTCATTCAATCCTGTCGTCACCGGCAGCCCAACGATCGCCCCCCGGAGCAGCCGACCGCAGCGACCGCAGCGGCCGCAGGGGGCGAGCGGAACCTGCCCCGCCGGGGCCGGACCGAACCGTCCTGGTGAGGCAGCTCGGCGACGGCAGCTCAGCGACGGCAGGGCGGTGACGGCGGGGCGCCGCCGGCGGCGACGGCGCCTATCGCGCGGCACGGCAATGACCCTCGTCAAGAGCAACCAATCGGGGCCGCGCGGCGTCTTGTTGAGCGACGAGAGCACCTAGTCTGTGGGGGTGTAGGCGACGTAGTTCGAGCCAGTTCGAGCCAGTTCGAGCGAGCTCGAGGCATCCGCGACGCGGCACCACGACGCGGCACCACGACGCGGCACAAGATAGTCATCTGCGGCAAATCGGCATGTCTTTGCGCTGCGTGCCGCAGACTGGATGCTTACGGGCTCGAGACCGGTTGAGATTTCAAGGGGCGGGACGGCGCAGCACCAGCAGCGATGCTGGCCAGCAGAAGTGGAAATGGGCAAGGTGTACCGAAAGCTGCGGGGACGGCGGGGGACCGCGAAACGCACGACCATCGCCAGCATGGCCGGCGCAATGGGCACGCTTGCACTCGTGGCGGTGCTGGCCGGCTGCCAGAGCGATTCGTCGACCCGTGGCGTCGGCGTGCCGACGAGCTCTTCGTCGTCCCCCCGATCGAGCGCACCTCCGATTCCCTCGGCGACCCTCGCCGTGCTGCCGGCAGATGCGACGACCGACGTTGCGCCGAACACGCCCGTCTCGGTGACCGCGAGCGGGGGCAAGCTCACCGCCGTGTCGGTCGCCGATGCCAAGGGCAACGCGGTGGCCGGCGCGATCGACGCGAGCGGCGCCACCTGGGCGAACTCGGGTGCTTTGGCCGCGGCCACCACCTACACCGTCGACGCGACCGCCGTGAACTCCGCAGGTGCGCCCACGACCGTGACGAGCACCTTCACGACCCTGACCCCGACCAAAGTGCTCGGCACCAAGATCGCGCCGCTTGAAGACGAGACCGTCGGCGTCGGCATGCCGATCATCATCTATTTCACCGCACCGGTCACCGACCGTGCGGCGGTCGAGAAGGCACTGTCGGTCGAGGAGTCGGTCCCGGTCGAGGGCGGTTGGCACTGGTACAGCAGCACCGAGATCCACTACCGCCCGCAGCAGTATTGGCCCGCGGGTGAACAGGTGACCGTCAACGCCGACGTCGCAGGTGTCGACGCAGGCAAGGGCGTGTGGGGTGACACCGACCACGTCGTCCACTTCAAAGTCGGCGATTCTCACATCGCGACCGTTGACGCGAAGACCCACATCATGACCGTGACCGACAACGGCACGGTCGTGAAGACGTCACCGGTGAGCCTCGGCCGCGACAAGTACCCCACGACGTCCGGTATTCATGTTGTCTTGTCGAAGTCGCCGACCGTGGTGATGGACTCCGCAACAGTCGGCATCCCCAAAGGAAACCCCGACTACTACTACGAAACCGTGCTGTGGGACGTTCGGATCACCTGGTCGGGCGAGTTCGTGCACTCGGCGCCGTGGTCAGTCTCCGATCAAGGCCACGTGAACGTCAGCCACGGTTGCGTAAATGCAGCGCCCGCGGTGGCTCAATGGTTTTACGACTTTTCCCGCCGTGGCGACATCGTGTCGATCCTGAACACCGGGCGCCCGCTCGTCAGTGGCAACGGCTGGACCGACTGGAACATGTCGTGGGCTGACTGGGTCGCCGGTAGCGCGCTCGCAACGAGCGCGGTGCCTGTCGCGAAGGCCGCTACCCCGGTCCCGCAGCCGCCGCTCGACGACGCCGCTTCCGCGTCCGCCGTGGCCCGCAACCAGCCGCAGCCGAAGGTGACCGGCCCACCGGTCGTCACCTCGACGGTCAAGCCGACCCCGACGCCCACCAAGCCGACCCCGACGCCAAGCGCCAAGCCCACCCCGAAGGTCACGACGTCGCCGCCGGCTACGCGATCGCCGACTCCGACCCACTAGCAGGCCCCGCCGCTTGCTCGGGCGTCGCGCGGTCGTCGAGCCAGGCTTCGAGTTCTGCCGCGGGCAGCGCGCACGAGAAGTAGAAGCCCTGCGACACGTCGCAACCCGACAGCGCGAGATGGCCCGCGGTGATTTCGTTTTCGACACCTTCGGCGACCAACCGCATGCCGAGTGAGTGCGCGAGGCTGATCGTCGAACGCACGATGGCCGCAGCCCGAGGATCATCGGCCATCGTCTGCACGAACGAGCGGTCGAGCTTCAGTTCGTCGATCGGCAACTCGCGCAGGTAGGCGAGCGAGCTGTATCCGGTGCCGAAATCGTCGACCGCCACCCGCACACCGAGCGCCCGGAGCTGATCGAGAATCACCCGCGCCTGCTCGCGGTCGCCCATCAAGAACTCTTCGGTG
>JBOGEK010000181.1:0-1651 GCA_050743645.1 Acidothermaceae bacterium | reverse complement strand
CCTTATGGCGCCGTTATGCAACATCGAGGTCCTCGCCCGCGTGTGTGTCGCCGGCCGTAGGAACGCCCCAAAGCCGTGCCAGCAGGGCCGACCCGCGGCGTCGCCATAGCCGCAAATTCAGCCTGGAGACAGCCGCACTGCGATCGTCAACCCGCCGGTGGGGTTGGCGAATGCGTCGATCGCAGCACCGTGTGCGGTGGCGATCGATCGTGCGATGGTCAGGCCGAGGCCGACCCCGTCACCGTGGTCGAGCCGCTCGCCACCTCCCCGACGGAACGGCTCGAAGAGTCCCGCTATCTGGTCGGCACCGACCACCGACCCGGTATTCACGACGGTGAACGCCCCGTCGCGCGTGACGGTGGCGGTAACGGTCCCGCCAGGGTGGTTGTACTTGATCGCGTTGAACAGCAGGTTGGTCGCCAGTCGTTCAAGCAACGGTCGCTCGCCGGTCACCGTCACTGAGTCGAGCACGGTTTCGATCTCGACTTCGCGTTCCTTTGCGGCGCTGCGAAGGGACTCGACGGCGGCGGCCACGATCTGGTCGAGCCGCAGCGACGCGCTGGTCATCAGGCCGCCTTCGGTCTCGGCGAGCGTCAGCAGCCCGTCGACGAGCCGTTCGTTGCGTTCGTTGGTCGCGAGGAGCTGCCGCGACAACAACTCGAGCTGCTCCGATGTGAGCGCCGAGGAGAGGCTCACCTCGATCAGCGCACGCTGGGTGGCGAGTGGCGTGCGCAGCTCGTGCGAGGCGTTCGACGCGAACCGGCGCTGCGCTTCGTAACCTTCAGCGAGCCGGTCCAGCATGGCGTCGATCGCGTCGGCAAGCCGGCGTGTCTCATCGCGCGGACCACCGGCGTGCAGGCGCAGCCCGAGGCTGGTCGGGCCGAACCGGCCGACGCTGTCGGCCATCTGCCGCATCGGCCAGGTGATCCAGCGTGCCAAACCGTAAGCGACCGCCAGGAGCACGGCCGTTATGACCAGCAGCTCGAGCCAGACGTAGCCGACGTGCAATGGCGTGCCCGGCCGCTGCCGTGCCAGGCCTTGCACGGCTGGGGCGCCCAGCCCCAGTCGGCATCCGTTGAACATGTCGAGCGAATGCAGCGTGCCGTCGCTGCATTCGACCAGGTCGTTTCGACTCGCCCGCGCCAGATTGGTGATGAGGTGGACGGCGATGAAGACGTATGCGTAGCCGAGCAGGCAGCCGACCACGACGGCGAGGAACGCGCGGCGGCGCGGTGTGAGCAGCACTTTCATTCCCCGAATCGGTAGCCGACCCTTGGCACCGTATGCACGATCGGGGGGTCCCCGAGCTTGCGGCGCAAGGTCATCACTGCGACGCGCACAGCGTTGGTGAACGGATCTGCGTGCTCGTCCCACGCCCTCTCGAGAAGTTCCTCTGAGCTGACGACCTCGCCCGCGTGGCGCATGAAGACGGAAAGCACCGCGAACTCCTTCGGCGTCAGGTCGAGCAGTTCGCCATCCCGAAACGCCTGGTGCCTAGGTATGTCGAGGACGACGCCGAACTGGTCGAGCACAGGCGCCGAACCGGTGGGCGGACGCCGTGCTAGGGCGTGGATCCGCGCAACCAGTTCGGCAAAGGCGAACGGCTTGGTCAAGTAGTCGTCGGCGAATAGAATTAAGCCCTCCACTCTGT
>JBOGEK010000180.1:0-2575 GCA_050743645.1 Acidothermaceae bacterium | reverse complement strand
AGTCGACAGTTCGCTCGATCGATCCCGGGAGCAAGCAGGTCAACACCGATGACGGCACCTTCGATGCCGACATTCTCGTCGTCGGGCTCGGTGCAGACCTGCATCCTGAGGCGACGCCAGGCCTGGTCGAGGGTGGCCATGACTTCTACACGGTGGCGGGAGCGTTCGCAGTCCGCGACGTGCTCCATCGATTCGAGGGCGGCCGGGTAGTCATCGCGGTTACCTCGACACCGTTCAAGTGTCCGCCGGCACCTAGCGAAACCGCTCTGCTCATGCACGATTTCCTTGTCACGCGCGGTCTTCGCGACCGCTCGCAGATCTCGCTCGTGATGCCGATGGGCGTCCCGATCCCACCGTCGCCGGGGGCGTCAGACGCACTGCTGGCCGCCTTCGCCGAACGTGGTATCGACTGGCACGGCGATCGGCTAGTGCGCCAGGTGGATCCCGACCGGCACGTGGCCGTGTTGAGCGACGGCAGCGAACTGCCGTACGACTTACTGCTCGGCGTTCCTGTGCATCGGGTACCGACGGTCGTCGAGCAGTCAGGGCTCGCCGTCGACGGCTGGATTCCCGTCAACTCGAAAACGCTGGAGACGAAGTTCGCTGATGTCTTTGCGATCGGTGACGTGACGAGCGTCGGTACACCGAAGGCGGGCGTCTTCGCCGAGGGCCAGGCCGCGGTCGTCGCCGGTGCCATCAGCGCGCGCCTGCGCGGCACCGGCGAAGCAGCCGAATACGACGGGCGCGGCGTCTGCTACCTGGAGTTCGGCCACGGCAATGTTGCCCGTGTCGACGTCACTTTCCTCAGCGGCGAACGTCCGACAGGCGGCCTCGACGGGCCATCTGCTGCAATTGCCGCCGACAAAAGGGAATTCGCTGCGACCCGATTAGCTCGCTGGTTCGGCGGCCACGTCTGACGTACGGTACCCGCCTTATCGCAGGTCGCCGGTGACCATTCCGGCACCGACCGCGGGTAGTGCGATCAGACCCAACTCGGCTGGGCTCGCCAGCAACTGGTCGTTCGGTAGCACCCGAACCGTGTAGCCGAAAGGCCCAGTGCGGTCGAGCGCCATCTCGCCTTCATAAATCCAGGTGCCGTCATCGCGCTTGTCTGACAGACGCAACGACGCATAGGTCGGTTCGGTGATCTCGTCATGCTCGTCGACCCTGCCGTACGCAACCTGCACGTCGACGTCGTCGGCACCGAGGTCGCCGAGCGCCACAACCGCACGCAGTGACACCACGGTGCCGAACTCGAGGCCGTCCCCGACGTCACGTGCTTCGGCATGCTCGACGCGCACGCCACTCCAACCTCCGCGCACCCGCTTCTTCCACGCCGCGAGTTGGCGAGCGCCCGCGTAGCTTTCCGCCCGCACCGCACGAAAAGACTGGGCGGACGGCGTGTAAAGCATGGTCACGTAATCGCGCACCATTCTCGTGGCCACGACCTTCGGGCCGAGTGATGCCAACGTGTGCCGCACCATTTCGAGCCAGCGACTCGGCACACCCTCTGAGCCGTGGTCATAAAACCGCGTGGCCGCTTGGGTTTCGAGAATGTCGTAGAACGCGGCCGACTCGATTTCGTCGCGACGTTCTTCAGGCAGGCCATCGGCGCTGGGAATGTCCCAGCCGTTACTGCCGTCGAACCATTCGTCCCACCAACCGTCGAGAATCGACAAGTTGAGGGTGCCGTTCAACGCGGCCTTCATACCCGACGTGCCTGATGCTTCGAGCGGTCGCAACGGATTGTTCAGCCACACGTCGGCACCTGCACACAAAACCTGTGCGAGCGCCATGTCGTAGTCGGGCAGGAACACGATCCGGTGCCTGACCGCAGGGTCGTCGGCGAATTTCACGACCTCTTGGATCAGCCGCTTCCCGCCGTCGTCGGCCGGGTGAGCCTTGCCTGCAATGACGAACTGAACCGGCCGCTCGGGATCGAGCAGAATCGACGTGAACCGCTTGCGGTCCTGCAGCATCAACGTCAGTCGCTTGTACGACGGAACGCGGCGCGCGAACCCGACCGTCAGCACATCGGGGTCGAGCACCGAGCCGATCCAACCGAGTTCGGATTCGGTCGCACCCCGCTGCAGCCATGACTCGCGCAGCCGAACTCGCGCTTCGTCGACCAGCCGCCCACGCAACGCGCGGCGCACCTCCCACAGCTGCCGATCGTCGAGCCTTTCGGCACCGGCCCAGTCGTCGCCGTCCGCCTGCAAATCGACGCCGAGGTCGCGTTGCACCAGCGCGCGCATCTCAGGAGAAACCCACGTGGGCGCATGAACGCCGTTCGTCACCGAGGTAATCGGCACGTCTTTTTGGTCGAAGCTCGGCCACAAGCCGGAGAACATCGCCCGGCTCACCGCTCCATGTAACAACGAAACGCCGTTGGCCCGCTGTGCAACGCGCAGGCCCATGACCGCCATGTTGAACAGGTTCGGGTCGCCACCTGGGTAAGTCTCAGCACCCAGCGCGAGCACCCGCTCGACCGGCAGGCCGAGCGCATGGTCGGGCGCACCGAAATGCTGCTCGACAAGGCTGCGGGCGAACCGGTCGATGCCTGCCGGCACCGGCG
>JBOGEK010000179.1:0-8373 GCA_050743645.1 Acidothermaceae bacterium | reverse complement strand
GGCAAGCCGACCCGGGGGTTCGCGGGGTCGATCAAGTGGTTCACGTGCAGCGTTCACAAGTCGATGTTCCAGTCCTCTCGGGGTACCGGACGACATCGAGCCTACCTGTTCGGCGTCATCCACCGCTCGTGGCCGGACGCCGCGCGCCCCTCGCGGGCCAGTGCCGCTTCGACGTCGAGAATCCGCCGGGCTTCGGCGATGTCGCGGTCGGCGGCGACGACCTTCACCGGTCCGTGCGTCGAATGCAACTCCACGGTCGCGAGTCCGAGTAGCCGCTGCCACGGCCCGACGGCGAGCCGAACGCTTTGGATCTTCTCGTGCCTCATTATCGCCAGCGTTTTGGTGAAGACGCCGCTGCGCACGGCGAAAACGGCAGCATCCGAGCCGGCCTGCAGGGCCCACCACCGAAGCGGCGAACGCCATTTCGCTCGCGCCGGCACCGAATGCATCTCGACGGCGTCGATGTCGACACCAGGTAATGCACGAGACAGGACGACGAGAGCCTGATTTCGACTCCCGACCGGCAACAGCACCGAGTTGTGGTGACTGCCTTCGTCGGCCCGTCGTCCGGCATAGCCTGCGATGTTGGCGTCGACCCGCACCCAGCCCAGCATCCGCCACAGCGCAGGCGCCACGATGTGCACGGCCTGCACGCGGCCGGGCGGCACGGTCTGTGATCGCGTTTCGAGCAACCCATGCCGCAACCGCAAACCGTCGGGTGAATCGGCAACCGTAAAACCCGCGTGGTCTTGGATGGTCTTCCAGACCATGCCGAAGGTGCTGATGATGCCCGGCAACGCGCCGGCGATCAGGCCCGGCGAGCGAGTGACAACGGCGATCGCTACGAAGAATCCGACCCAGACGAAACCGATGATGGCGGGCGTCGCCAGCAACGCACCGCCCACGATCGTGGCCCCACTGCAACTCAGCAACGGACGTTCAGGTGCCTCCGGCGTCCGGTGGTCGAGGCCGGCGGCCATCGCGAGCAGCGACGCACGCAGCGCCTGTGCCTCGTCGAGTTTCAAGTACGCCAGCGCGACGCGGCCCTCGTGCCCGCCCGCCATGTCGAGCTTCAGTTCGGCTAGTCCGAGCATGCGCGCAAACAGCGGTTGGACGACGTCGATCGCTTGCAGCCGATCGATTCGCACGCGTCGAGAGCGCTTGACGAACACGCCGGTGTCGACCCGCACGTCACCGTCGGCGATGCGGTAGCTCGTGTACAGCCACGAAACGTAGGCAGCGACGCTAAAGACGACCGCAATACCGAGCAGGACGACGGGTAGCCACCGCCCGAACTCCTTGCTGTCCCTGAAGTTCACGGCAGCGAGGCCGAGCACCGACACGATGATGCGGCCGGCCCGCACTAGCGGAGTTGCCGGATGCGGCCGGCCAACGAGCGAGACCGGCGCGGCAGCTGCGTTCGCTGCGGGTCTCACAGCCCGGCCGAGCGGGCTTCGCCGAGTACGGTGAGCCGATCTCGCAGGCGAGCTGCCTCGTCAGAAGAAAGCCCGCAGATGCGCGCATCGGTGCCCGCGGCGGCGGTGTGTAACCGCACCGTGGCAATGCCGAACTTGCGCTCGAACGGATTCGCCGTGACGTCGACAAGCTGCATGCGGCCGTACGGGACAACGACCAGCCGTCGGAAAAGGACGCCGCGCGTGACCAGCAAATCCTCCGCCCGCTCGGAGTAACCCCACGACCGGAAGTTGCGGCCGATCGCGCCCCAAGCGATGACGCCAATCGCCGCCGCGAACAGGCCGCCGACCCACGCGATCAGCGAGATCTTGGCAGCGACACCGATGACGATGAAGGCTGCGACCATCAGGACGGCGCCTGCCGCAAGAAGCGAACGTCGCATCTTGCGCAGTTGAGGGCTGACGCTCACCCACTTTTCGCCGGGCGGCGCGAATGCGTCGTCCAACTCTTTGCTGATGAGCCGGCTCATGCGCGGTTGCCTTGCTGCTCGCGCCGGCTTTCTTGGTGCGGCGGCCTCGGCACCCGGCAGCTGTATTCGAGGAACAGCGCAGTGCCGACAAGCGCGAGCGCCGCCGCCAAGCTGAGCCCGCTCGACCAACTGTCGGTGTTGATTTTCGGCTTGCCGAGGTGCGTCAGCGTGTAGACGAAAAAGCCGGCGTACGCACCCGCAACGATCGCGGCCGCGTGGCTACTCGCCTTGCCCAGTACGGCAAGCCGGGCCACGAAAATCGGCTCGAGTCGGCGCTGCACCGGCGTGTTCGGATTGTGCAATCGTCGGCGCACCGACACGCCGAGCAGCAGTTCGGCGATCGCGAGAATCACCAAGCTGATCGCTCCAACTGCCGGCAGGCTCGGCAACGAGCCGTATTCCTGCGTCACCACGATCCAGCTCAGCACGCCGATCAGCAACGCGAGCGCGGCCAGCACCGACGATCTGGTCGGAACCATCAGCGCTCCTTCGGCATTCGCAGTGCGGGTTGGTCGAGCCGGCGTACACCGGCAACTTCGACCGTACCGAGCAATTCGCCAACCGACCCGTGACCTGGCAGCACAGCGCGCGGATCGGCGTCGAGCCACGGCATCAGCACGAACGCCCGCTCGTACGCGCGCGGATGCGGCAGTGTCAGCACCGGATCGTCGCTGGTCGCATCGTCGTAGGCGATCACGTCGACGTCGAGAGTGCGCGGCCCCCATCGCACGGTGCGCACCCGATCCGCCGCCGCTTCGGCTGCGTGCGCCACACCAAGTAACTCGGACGGCGACAGCGTGGTCTCGACGACGACGACGGCGTTGTAATAGTCGGGTTGTTCGGGGCCACCGACCGGCGCGGTCTCGTAAATCGCCGAGATTGCAAGCACTGTCATCGATTCCGCGAGCAGGTCCACCGCTGCCTGCAGTCCGGCCGCGCGGTCGCCAAGATTGGCCCCAAGGGCAAGAACCGCCTTGCTCATCAGGTAATCACGCGTCACTCCGACGTCGCCGCACAACCACCACGACGTCGTCGAACTGCAACGGGATCGGGGCCGACGGCTTGTGCACCCGAACCTCGACGACCTCGATTCGTGGGTCGTCGAGGCACGCTTCGGCAATACGCGAGGCAAGCGTCTCGATGAGGTTCACGGCCTCGCCGCCTACGATGCCGGCGACCTTCGCAGCCAGCGCGCCGTAATCGACGGTGTCGATGAGGTCGTCGGAACGCGCTGCGGCAGCGATATCGAGGTCGAGCACGACGTCGATGACGAACTCCTGCCCGTCGAGTCGCTCGTGCTCAAAAACTCCGTGGTTGCCACGAATCCTCAGGCCACGCAGTTCGATCCGATCGGTCACGACATCACCGCACTCATGAGCTGGCCCTCACGGTTCTGCCCTCCAGCGCGCGGCGACCCGCACGGCGTCGACGTCTGCGACGACGTCGTGCACGCGTGCGCCCCACGCGCCCGCTGCCGCGACCAACGCCGTGATCGCCGAGCTGGCATGGTCGCGCTGGTCAGCCGGCCGCGGCCCGTCGTCGGCTGCCAACAATTGCCCGAGGAATGCCTTGCGAGACGCGCCGACGAGCACCGGCCGCCCGAGCGAAATCAACTGATCGAGGTGCTTCAGCAGTGCCCAATTGTGCCCAGCACCAGGCTTTTTCGCGAACCCGATACCGGGGTCGACGACCAGTTGCTCGGGATCTGCGCCCGCCTCGACCACCGCGTCGATCCGGGCCACCAGTTCGCGGCGCACGTCGACGACGACGTCGTCGTAAATGGCCCGTGTCTGCATGTCGACGCTAGGCCCGCGCCAATGCATGACGACGTAAGCCACCCCGGACGACGCGACGAACCGCACCATCGCAGGGTCGGCGAGCCCGCCGCTCACGTCATTGACGAGTGTCGCGCCGGCGTCGACGGCTTGTCGGGCGATCTCGGAGTGCATGGTGTCGATACTGACCGGCCCGATTTCGGAAAGCTCGCGTACGACGGGCAGCACTCGACGTAGCTCTTCGGTGGGGTCGACTCGTAACGCACCCGGTCTCGTCGATTCGCCACCGACGTCGACAATATCGGCGCCTGCGGCGAACAACCCGCGGCCGTGCTCGATGGCGCGGGCGTGGTCGAAGAACAATCCGCCGTCGGAGAATGAATCGGGCGTGACGTTAAGCACGCCCATGACGCGGCAACGGCCGATGTCGGGAAAACCCACGAGTCGAGGCGATTCGAGCCCGCTCATGCCGGCGGCCCCAAACGCAGCAGCGTGCGCAGTTGCAAAATGCGCGGGTGCGGCCAGACGATGAAGGCCTCTGCTTCCAACGCCGCCATCGCGATGCGCGGCAGATCCGCGGCACCGGGATAAACCACGAACCGGGGCAACCAGTCGGGTTGGAATTTCGCGTTGAACCGGTAGAGCGACTCGATCTGAAACCAGCGCGACGCGAAGATGAGCAACGCGCGCCAACCCCGCAAAATCGGTCCGGCACCGAGCCTCCCACCACGTTCGAGGGCGGAACGGAAAACGGCGAAATTCAGCGAGACTCGCTTGACGCCGAGATCTGGGCAGGCGCGCAACGCGGCCGTGATCAAAAACTCGTTGAGCCCCGGATCGGCGGCACGATCGCGACGCATCAGGTCGAGCGACAATCCGTCACTGCCCCACGGCACGAAATGCAGGAACGCGCGCAGCACGCCGTCCTTCTTGGCCGCGACGCCGACACAATCGCCGTCGGCGGGGTCGCCGAAGCGGCCCAGCGCCATCGAGTAACCACGCTCAGTCTCGGTGCCACGCCACAGCGCCGCCTCGGTACGGTAACTCGCAGTTTGCTCAGGTGTGAGTTCGCGCGCGCGGATGACTTCTGCCGTGTAGCCGGCGCGTTCGACCCGGTTGACCATTTGCCGGACGTTGCGCATCGTGCGGCCGTCGAGGCTGAACTCAGCGACGTCGACCACCGCTTCGTCACCGAATTCGAGCGCCGACATATGAGTCTCACGAGTCCAGACCTCACCACCCAATTCGCTGCAACCGAGCACCGCCGGCACCCAGGCGTGGCGTTCGGCTTCGACCATGAACTCCTTGATCGCGCCCGGCCACGCTTCAGGATCGCCGAGCGGATCGCCACTGGCGAGCATCACTCCCGACAACACCCGAAACGCAATACACGACTTGCCGGTAGGCGACCAGATCACGCTCTTGTCGCGGCGCAGCGCGAAATAGCCGAGTGAATCGCGGTCACCGTGCGAAGCGAGCAACTCGCGCATACGCTCTTCGTCGGATGCGCCGAGAGCCGCCCGCGGTTCGGCGGGCCGAAACACCAGATACGCCGTCGTCAACGCAATCAAGGCGCCCATCGCCACGAGCGTCGCTGCGATCAGATCACCCGATCGGTCGCTCTCGAAACGCAGCGGGCCCGTCACGCCGACCAGCCCGTAGAACACGTGCTGGGTGATCTTGGCAAAGGTAAGCCGACCTAATACCTCGTCGTGGCGGACGTCGATCAGCAGCACGCCGACGGCGAAGCTAGCGATCGTGAGCCCGACGAACGCAATGAGGGCGCGCCACCTGGTGGTCGGATCGCCCTGCGCGAAGAATTCCTTGCGGTAAAAGACCAGCGCGGCGAGCAGCAGGCCGTCGATCGGTAGCCAGGTAGCCAGATCGCCGAGATCGGGCCGGTGCACGAAATGCAGCACCAGGCTGATCGCGAGAATCGCAACGACCGACTGCCAGGCGCGGCGTTTGCGACGTCGCAACGCGTGCGAGAGCAGGATCAGCAGCGCACCCGTAACCACGAGTGCCGCCGCTGCGACACCGTGCACGAGCGCGGTGTCGACCGTGCCGGGCAGCACGTGGTCGATGACTTTGACCCGCTCCCACAAATGCGGCCGCACGACCATGGCGACATCGCGAATGCCGAGCAGAAAGACCAGCAGACCGGCGACGACCGGGACCCACTTACGACGTGATCGCCGCTCGCCCCCGACAGGCTCGGAGTTTGACCCCGGGCTTACCCGAAGGGCCGACTGTTCGCCGGACATCGAAGCTCGTCAGCGCCTAGCGCCCGGCAATCAGGCCGAGGGCTTCGGCCCGCGTGCGGTCGGAGTCGCGGAACGCCCCCCGCACTGCAGAGGTCACCGTACGGGCCCCGGGCTTGCGCACACCGCGCATCGACATGCACAGATGCTCGCACTCGATCACCACGATGACACCGCGCGGCTCGAGGATTTCTTGCAGCGCGTCGGCGATCTGCGCGGTCATCCGTTCTTGCACCTGTGGACGACGAGCAAAGACTTCGACCAGGCGGGCAATCTTCGACAGACCGGTGATTTCGCCCTTGACGTTCGGGATGTAGCCGACGTGCGCCACGCCGTGAAACGGCGTCAAGTGATGCTCGCAGGTGCTGAACACCTCGATGTCGCGCACGATGATCATCTCGTCGTGATTAGCGTCGAACACCGTGCTCAGCACATCTTCGGCGCGTTGTCGAAGGCCCGAGAACTGCTCGGCATACGCCCGGGCCACCCGCGCGGGCGTGTCGCGCAAGCCGTCGCGGGTGGGATCCTCGCCGATCGCCAGCAAAATCTCGTGCACGGCGGCCTCGATCCGCCTGAGATCGATGCCAGATCGATCCACATTCGCCCTGTCGGCAGCGCGGGCGTCGTCGCGGTCAGTCATGTGTCACTGCCAGGGTCACGGAGGCAGTCACCGGGGCAAGCACTGGGGCGATCACTGCGGCGCAGTGTGGCCGGACTGCCCCGAACCGCCCTCGCCACTCTGACCGCCCGCCGGCTGCCCCGGTTGCCCGTAGCCCGGTTGCCCGTAGCCCGGCTGTGCACTGCCACCGGCGCCGTTCGAGCCCGAGCCATTCGAGCCATTGGTGCCTGAGCCATTGGTGCCTGAGCCGCCCGCACCCAGCGGGTCGGAGACGTCACCCGACGCCAGCAAGGCCAGCTCGCGCGGTGTCTGCACCGGAGCCTTGTCACTCGGCAACCGCTTGCCGTAGCCGGTGTAAGAGCCGCGGCTCGGGCGCTTCTGCACCCGCTCGAAGATGCGCAGCACGGCGTCCTTTTGCAGCGTCTCTTTCTCCATCAGTTCGAGCACGAGGTTGTCGAGCACGTCGCGGTACTCGACCAGGATTTCCCAAGCCTCGTCGTGCGAGCTCTCGATCAGCCGGCGCACTTCGTCGTCGATCGTCGAAGCGATCTCCTCGGAGTAGTCGCGCTGGTGACCCATGTCACGGCCGAGGAAGACTTCGCCGTTTTCCTGGCCGAACTTGCGCGCACCGAGCTTCTCGCTCATGCCGTATTGGGTGATCATGTTGCGGGCGATCGAGGTGGCTTTTTCGATGTCGTTGGCCGCACCGGTGGTCGGCTCGTGGAAGACCAACTCTTCGGCCGTGCGGCCACCGAGCAGCATCGCGAGCTGGTCCATCATCTCGGCGCGCGTAACCAAGAACTTGTCTTCGGTGGGCAGCGCGAGTGTGTATCCGAGTGCACGACCACGCGGCAAGATCGTCACCTTGTGCACCGGGTCGGCGTTCGGCAACGCGTGACCCACGAGCGCGTGCCCACCCTCGTGATAGGCGATGATCTTCTTTTCTTTCTCTCCCATGATGCGGCTCTTGCGCTCGGGCCCGGCCATCACACGGTCGATGGCCTCTTCGAGCGTGAGCATGTCGATCTGCTTGCGGTTGCCGCGCGCGGTGAGCAGCGCCGACTCGTTGATGACGTTCGCGAGGTCGGCACCGGTGAAGCCCGGCGTGCGGCGCGCGATGACGTCGAGGTCGACGTCGCCGGTGAACGGCTTGCCCTTCGCGTGCACCTTCAGGATGCCCTTGCGGCCCTCCATGTCGGGCCGGTCGACCACGATCTGGCGGTCGAATCGGCCGGGACGCAGCAGCGCGGGGTCGAGGATGTCGGGGCGGTTGGTGGCCGCGATCAAGATGACGCCGCCCTTGACGTCGAAGCCGTCCATCTCGACGAGCAGTTGGTTCAGGGTCTGCTCGCGCTCGTCGTGACCACCGCCGAGGCCCGCGCCACGGTGCCGGCCGACGGCGTCGATCTCGTCGATGAAGATGATTGCCGGCGCGTTCTCCTTCGCCTGGGTGAACAGGTCGCGCACACGCGATGCGCCGACACCGACGAACATCTCGACGAAGTCGGAGCCGGAGATCGAATAGAACGGGACGCCGGCCTCGCCCGCGACTGCGCGTGCGAGCAGCGTCTTGCCTGTGCCGGGAGGGCCGTAAAGCAGCACGCCTTTGGGGATCTTCGCGCCGATCGCCTGGAACTTCGCTGGGTTCTCGAGGAATTCCTTGATTTCCTGCAGTTCTTCGATGGCTTCGTCAGCACCCGCGACGTCGGCGAACGTGGTCTTCGGCGTGTCCTTGCTGATCAGCTTGGCCTTCGACTTGCCGAAGTTCATGAC
>JBOGEK010000178.1:0-8073 GCA_050743645.1 Acidothermaceae bacterium | reverse complement strand
TTTATCACGGGCGGTCCTGGCGAGTACGTGTGGAACTGCGAGTTCCCTTGTGGCGACGGCTATTACGCCAAGTTCGGCGGCCCGATGTCGACGCGGGGATACATGTCCGGAACGCTCACGGTCTCATGAATCAAGTGGTCGCGACTGAGAAGCGGAGAGGGTCGCCCCGATGACGATCACGACCTCGATGGACGACGCGTCAACGCGCGCCCGTGCCTTTCTTCGGCGGCGCGACGTTCGTCATGTGACGCTGTTGTGGGCGCTCATCACCGCGGCAGGCGTGATATTCGGTATCTACGTGCCCGCTCGACTTATGGGGCCGCCGGCGTCACCGACGATGCACGCGGTCGAGAGCACGATGACCTTGTTCACGATTGCAGCGAGTCCGGTCGCGGCGGTCGTCTGGGCCATTGCTTTGTACAGCGTGCTGGTTTGGCGCCACCGCGGTGTGGGCCAACCCGAAAGCGATGGTCCCGCCCTGCGAACCAACCGACCGGCCGCAGTGCTGTGGATCCTGCTATCGAGCGTGCTCTGCATTTTCTTGCTCGTGTGGGGCTTGGCCGAAATGGGCTCCGTGACGGCGTCAGGCACAACCAACAACGCATTAGTCGTTGACGTGACCGGTCAGCAGTGGGTTTGGGAGTTCAGCTATCCGGGCGAAGGCGGCGTCGAGAGCGATCAGCTTTATCTGCCCGTCGATCGGCCGGTGGTCTTTCATGTGACGAGCAAGGACGTCGTCCATTCGTTCTGGGTCGTGCAGATGGGCATCAAGGTCGACGCAAACCCAGGTGAGATCACCAAGACCAGTGTCGTGCCCGACAAGCTCGGCACATTCGACGTCCGGTGCGCTGAACTCTGCGGCTTGCTCCATGCCGACATGGAAACCAGCGCGCATGTTGTCTCGGCTGATGATTTCAATACGTGGCTCGCCCAAAACGGGGGCCACTCATGATGAGCCCGCACGAGTGTGGAGGATGCGGCGATGAGTGAGGCCATGGTCAAGCTCGGGGCGCTACCGGACGCGTCCGGTGGCGGCGGCTTCATGCGACGGCTGAACTTGGGCACCGCTGTCGTCGGCGGCGTCGTCGTCGGTGCCATCGCCTGGGCGCTCGCACACCACTTCTTGCAGACCGACGACGCGCGAACCTCCGATCAGGTCGTCCTGATTACGCTCACGGGTTGGGCGATCGGGTTCATGGCCGGCATTGGCGCTTTCAACGGCCCGGTCCGCTGGCTGCTAGGTCGCGATCCTTCCCACGAAGACGAGATGTATCTCGCCGGCAAGGATCAAGGCGTCGCTCGCTACTTCCGCTTCACGACCGATCACAAAGTAGTGGGCGTGCAGTACCTCGTCACGACGATGTTGCTGCTCGCGGTCGGCGGCACCCTGGCGATGATGATCCGCACCGACTTGATTACCCCGCACTCGAACTTCCTTGGCCCACAGACCTACAACGCCGTCGTCGGACTGCACGGGATCGTGATGATTATCGCGACCATCGTCGCGGTGACCGGCCCATTCGGTAATTTCATCCTGCCGATCATGATCGGCGCCCGCGACATGGCATTTCCGCGACTGAATGCGCTCAGTTTCTGGCTGCTTGCTTGCGCCGTACCCGTCCTGCTCTCTGCGGCCGTGATGGGAGGCATTCCGACCGGGTGGTCGGCCTATGCCCCACTGGCCGACCAGGCGCCGCCCGGCATGGACGGCTTCTTGATGGCGATCATTATCTTTGCCATTTCGAGCGCTGTCGCTGGTGCGAACATCACGACGACGGTTCTCACCATGCGTGCTCGCGGAATGACGTGGAACCGCACGCCGATTTTCGTCTACGGCACAGTTGCCAGTGTCGGGCTTGCGTTGCCGGCACTGCCGATGTTCATGTCGGCGCAAGTGCTACTCGCCGTCGACCGTTCGGTGAACGGCCAATTCTTCGTTGCGTCCGGTGGCGGCAGCCCGTGGTTGTACCAGAACCTGTTCTGGCTGTTCGGCCATCCCGAGGTGTATGTCATCGTCATCCCGGCGGTTGTCGCCCTGATGGAGATAACGCCGGTCTTCGCTCGAAAGCCGCTGTACAACTTCAACGCCGCGGTGCTCGGCATCGTGGGCATCGTCGGGCTGAGCATCATGGTCTGGGCGCACCACATGTACGCCTCCGGCTGGGCGCCGGATCTCAACGGACCATTCATGCTCACCACGGAAATGATTTCGGTGCCTACCGGAGTGTTGTTCCTCGTCGTCATCGGCACAATCTGGCGCGGAAAGATCTGGACCACGATTCCGATGATGGCCGTCTACGCAATGCTCTGGAACTTCATTATCGGCGGCGTGACCGGCATCTACCTGTCAGATGTGCCGGCCGACTATGCATTGCACGGTTCGATGTTCGTCACCGCACACTTCCACTACACGCTGATGGGCGCTGGACTCACGGGCGCGATCGGTGCGCTGTTCTATTGGTTCCCGAAAGTCACCGGTCGCATGTACAACGAACGGCTCGGCAAGATCTCGTTCTGGATCGTGCAGATCGGCTTCAACGTCGTGTTCCTCGGTATGTTCGCCGTCGGACTCGCGGGCCAGCCACGGCGCGTATTTACCTACAATCACATGTTCGCCGTCGGCAACTTCGTCTCGACGATGGGCGCCTACTCGATCGCCATCGGCATGCTCATCATGTTGTACGTCGTCGTAAGCGGTTGGCGCAGCGGCCCAATAGCGCCGGCGAACCCGTGGGGCGGCAAGACGCTCGAATGGGCGGTACCGAATCCCATTCCACTGGAGAACTTCGAAGTGCTGCCGGTCATCATCGCCGACGCATACGGCTACGGCGAAGGCGATCCCACTCCGCCGCACTGGCGCGACCATCCGCTGCAGCCCGAACCAGAAAAGGTCGGCGCGGGCGCAACTCCTTCTGCCGACGTCGAAGGTGAGCTGCAATGACTGCGGTGACTGCTGGCCATCCCGTTCCGCATCATGAGGATCGCGAGACGATCGGACGACGTTGGCGCACCGGTGTCATCTTGCTGCTCGTGGCCGACGCAGCGTTTGTCGGCAGCCTCATCTTCAGTTACTTCTACCTGCGCGGCCTCAACACTGAAGGTGGCTGGTTTCCGAAGGGGTCGAGCATCACGCCGATCTGGATCGGCTGGGCGATCGCCGCGGGCCTTGTCGTGAGTGCGGCCGTCTACCGTTGGGGTGAGCGTGGGCTTGCAGCCGGCGTTAACGCACGACTGGTGACCGCGTCCGCAATCGGGACCGTCATCGTCGCAGCCGACGCGGTCGGCCAGGTGGCCCAACTCGTCACGTTGCCGTTCGGTCTCGCCGACGGCTCTTACGCCTCATCGGTTTACGTACTCGCGAGCGCGAACTTGTTCCACTTGCTATTGACGTTGTTTCTCGGCATCGGCATGTGGAACCGTTCTCGTCTCGGGCGTTATGCGGCCGACAACAACTGGCAGGTCCGGCTGGTCAGCATCTGGTGGACCTGGATCGCGATTGCCGCAATCCTGAGTGCATTCACTACGTCATTTATCGCGAGCCCTAACCACATCGTGAGTACTGTGGTCGGCGGCTGAGTAGGCGTCTGCCAGCAGCTCGCTGGCCGCTACCAGCTAACAGGACCGTCCCGGCTAGCTCTCAGACATCTGAGCGCCCAGTGTCGCTACCCAGCCCGGCAACGTTATCCGGACGAACTGGCCACCATCGGCGCCGACTTTCCACAGCGTCTGGCTCTTCGATGTCGTGGACGACGCAAAGCCTTCGCCGTTGCCGATCGGGGTCAAGTCGGTAAGTCCCTGCGGCGCCGGCCCATTATCGGTCCACGTGCCGCCCCCGTCGTGTGACGCGAAGACGTGGTCGGCGGCATGGGCTGTTCGCGCGGCGACCCATACGGTGTCGGCATGGCAGCCCCAAACCGGCGATCCGGAGGGCGTCGTGAGCGCGGTTCCGGCGACCCACGAGTGGCCGGCATCGGTGGTGCGTGCAATGACTACTTTCCCGTCGGCATTCTCGACGGGCATCAGCCAATCGTCGCCCGAACCGCACGGCGCCAAAGCTGCTACTGCCGAACTGATCGGTAACTGCACGGGAGCCCATGTCGTGCCGCCGTCGGTGGTCTGAAAGGCGACGGGCGATCCGGCCGGGGCATGGCCGGTGATCCAGCCGACCGAATCGCTGGCCGACGAAATACCGTCGAGCTTCAAGCCTGATTTCGGCGCAAGCTTCGCTGCATCGGTGAGCGTCGTCCAGCCCGTTGCATTGCTTTTCACTACCGTTCCGCCCTCGGCAGATCTGAGCACTGCCGTCGTCGCCGCGGCGAAACTTGTCAGGGCGCTGCGCGAATCGATGATTGCCCCGGGTAGCTCAGCCGGGTTCCACGCCGCCGGATCGCCATTGCCTGTCAAGAACGGCGATTGGGTGAGCCGATCGTACGGTTCGACCGCGACGGCGACGCGGTTATCAGCCTTCGCCACCACAAGGCCGCCGCCGGTAGGAACGGCGCTCGGTGTTGCGTTGGTGACGCTTAGCCATCCGTCGGTCGTGTGCAACAACACCCATTCTTGACCGCTTGGCCACACCGCCCAACCGGTTACGCCATCGTTGACCATCAACAGATGTGGCGCGGTTGTGGGTAGCGGCGCTGCATCACCGTTCGCGAGGGCACTGGCTTGGTGGCCAGGCGAACTGCTCGAGCAACCGCTCAGCAAGCACACGAGCGCGGCAAACACAATCGCTGGACGACGTGTGTTTGCGAATCTGCGCCCGCCGCCGAAAGAGCCCGTCATGCCAAGAGCCGCCGAATTTCGGCCTTGACGGTGCTGGCGTAGCTCTGGGTCAGGTCTTCATTGGCGCCGTCGCTGAGGTAAGCCTGTTGGTTGCCTTCTGCGTCGATGAAGAAGATTCCTTCGCCGTGCTCGATCATGCCCACCGTTGGCACTTGGACGACGATTCCGTACGCCGCGATGGCGTCTTGCAGCTCATTGGTCGGCCCCGCGAGAAAATGCCAGTTGGGCAGGTCGGCTAATCCGTGGGACGTAGTAAACGCGGCCACATCAGCAACATTGTGAAAGACCGGATTGCTGTCGATGGCGATGATCTCTACGTGGTTGGCGAGCTCGCCGAGTTGGCGGTCGGCTATCGCGAGTTGGTTCGCTATCAGCGGGCAGTCATCACTACACACCGGGTCGAAAAAGGTGATCAGCGTGAGTTTGCCATGCAGTCGCGCGAGGGAGACGGGTTGGCCATTTTGATCGGTCAGGTCGAACGCCGGGGCGGCTCGACCCGGAATCGAGACGACTCCTCCATCGCTGTCGGCTGCAACGGCGGCCGAGTCAGCCGGCGACAGCAGCACGCCACTCATGACAATTGGCGTGACCAGAAGTGCGCCCGTTGCGATCGCCGATAGCCCGACGGCGGTCGGCATCCGCAAGGCTGCGAGGCGGGGCGGGTTTAGCGCGGTTCGGTCAGCATTCTGGCCGGAAGCGGCAACTTGCCATTGGGGCAAAGCGCAGGCCAGCAGCAATGCCAATGGCAGCGCGGCATTCGGATCTGTTGCGGTGCCACCAAGTACGCCGAAATCCTGGGCCAACCACCAGGTGGCCGCGCACACGACAATACCGACGACGACGAAGGCCGTCGTCCGCGTGAGGCACAAACCTAAGCCGACGACGACCAAAACCGCGATCAGTATGGCATTCACCAGTTTTGGCTCGGCGTTTGTGGCGTTCGCCAGGGCGGAGATCGGCCGGCTGAAGAGCCACGGTTGTGCGGTCTGAGCACCGTCGGTGAAGGGCGCAGACAGCCGATCGGCCGACCACAGCCCTTCCCACGGAACGGCCTGTAGCGCGGCGCATAACAGCATCCACGCGCCGACGACCCGGCGGGCAAAGAGGGCGGCGCTGCCGGCTTCCCACCAGCGCCACGGTGCAATTAATGCAGCTGCGCCGACGATGTAAACGACGACGGCGCCGGGCGCACCGACCAGCCACGAGGCGCCTGGCCAGACGAGTCCGCCGAGGAATTCCCCGACAACCCAGACGAGCAGCCCCCAGATTATCGAAGCCCACAGTGCACATTTGATGAGGAGACCACGGCCACCGATGAGGAAAAGCAGTCCGAGGCCGATTTGTACCCATACCGTTGCGGCGTCGGCGAGAATCGGATGGCGGGTCCAGATACCGGCCATCGGAGAAATTACATCGCCGAGCCAGCGCGGACTCGCCGCAGCACCGGGGGAGAGCATGTCGGCGCCGAAAGTGCCGGGCATCGCAGGCTGCGCTTGGAGCAATCCATCGACGATCCAAAGCACGCCAAAACTGAGCCGCAGGAACCTGCGCGCGCGCGGTTCTGCGTTCGCGTCGACGGTGCGCGAGCCGAAGAGCGCCAGCCGAACCCGTTCGTATCCGCTCGCGTGTCGGCGCGATGCCCACCAGGTAATCAGCGCGGCCGCAACGCCCGCTAGCAGAAGCCACCACAAAGCATGCAGCAGGACGGCGTCGAGCTGGGCGCCGAGGTCGGCTCGTGGCGTGCCCGAATCGGGTGGCATTACATCACCGGCTCGTCATTAGCCTAGTCTCGCCGCGGATTGCACCTGATTGCATCATCGCTTCCTGGGCATGCCTCCGAGCTTGCCGTCGCGGGTCTAACCTAGCGAATCAGCGGCGAACGAGTGCCATGTTCGTCGAGGTTTCTGGTAGATCGGCGAAGGCTTTTCACTGTTCACTGGAGGCGGCAATTGCGGGCGCGGCGAGCGAACGATCGGGTGGTGCGCGTACTTGCCAAAGCGTCGATCTTCGGTGCCATCGTTTTGTGCGGTTGCTCGACCTCGAATGGTGCTTCTGCGAGCCAGCCGTCGGTTGGCTCCAGCGGCAGCAGGGCGATCCCGCAGTCGGTCGCAGACCTTCCGTTCGTCGACGATCACGGTGCAACGACCACGCTCGCGTCGTTCAAGGGAAAGACGGTTGTCCTGGCCGACTTCCTGACGCTGTGTCAAGAAGTTTGCCCCCTGACGACGGCCAACCTCCTCAAAGTTCAACAAGCGGTTGCCCGTGCAGGGCTGTCGTCCGATATCGAGTTAGTAGAGGTCACCGTCGACCCTGAACGCGATACGCCGGCGCGGTTGGCGGCCTACCGAAACCTCATCGGAGCCGGCGCGAACTGGGAATTCCTTACGGGGAGCGCGGCGAACGTCGCCGCATTATGGAAATGGTTCGGGATCGCGTACGAGACGACGGCTGAGGACTCGCCTGCCGGTACTGATTGGTGGACCGGTAAGCCGTTGACCTTCGATGTCGGCCACAGTGACGCGCTGTTCTTTATCGATGCTCACGACACGCAGCGCTACGTCGTCGTCGGTTCGCCTAATGTGGCGTCGCTGTCGCAGATCCCAGCCGCCTTGCAGAGTTTTCTCAACGACGCGGGCCGCGACAACGTCGCGTCGCCGGAGGCCGGTACCTGGACCGCAGCGGACGTCGACAGCGTCCTGGCGTGGATCACGGGTCGCCGAATTGCGCAGTAGCAGCCTCACTCGACGCGTCGCGCCACACGATCGATCCGCCGCACGGTTATGACGCCTAAAGCCAACAAGAACACGCCGCCGATCGTCACGAATAGCCAGCCGATGACGGAGTGAGCCAGAATCGCGACCGGATACCCGATCGCATAGCAAAGAATTGTGGCCACCCCAAGAGCGATCTGCGCCTGCGTCGGACGGCCCGAGCGTTCGCTCGACATGGTGGCATCCTTCCTGATGTTGCGGGACACGTCGGGAGACTACGGCGCCCAGCTGGGCCGCGGGCCGCTTTTCCGCGATCCGCTGCTCGCATGGATCCCGAGTCCGCCTGGATGCGGATCGAGCTCCTGCTGCGATCGAGCGCCGACGCAAGCGGCTTGCAGTTAGCGCGGGCCGGTAGGCTCGACCGCGACGAGGGGCGGTAGCTCAGCCGGTCAGAGCAGCGGACTCATAATCCGTCGTCCGCCTGGTGGTCTGCTACACGTCGTCCGGGCGCTGACCTGCCGAAACAGCCACACCGGGCCGCCGCGAGGGCAGCCGGGTGTAGCAGTTGGTGTCGTAG
>JBOGEK010000177.1:0-1742 GCA_050743645.1 Acidothermaceae bacterium | reverse complement strand
GCAAGTTGTATTGGTGGGGTTCGCTCCACGAGTCGTGCGGCTGACTTGACGAATCATCTGGATTGGCGCCGCGGGATACGGTCGCGATCGCGTGCGCGGTAGACGACCACATGCCGACACCCAGTTGGACGTCGAGCAGTGAGCCGGTCGGCACTTTGCGCACGATTTTCCCTGTACTGTCGACGATTTCGAGCGCATTGGCATCGGGATATGGGTTGCCGGTCGCATACGGCGGCCCGAGTAGGAGTTGTTGCCCGTCCGATGACCACGCGAATGGGGTTGCCGGTAGCGGGGTGTGGCCGCCGGTGGCAAGGTCGAGAATCGCGTCGTCCTGTACTGCTTGCCCTTCCCCAACTCCCCCCGGGCCCGTCGCCCCCAGCACAGTGATGTTTGCCGCGGAGTAAGCGATCCGTGTTCCATCTGGCGACCACGTCACGTTGCTTATTTGTTCGCCCTTACCGGAGCCAGGCATCGGGAAACTCGACACGTGCCCCGACGTCAGGTCGACGACGTGCAGCGTGCTGGCTGCGGGTGCGGCCGTCGTCCAATCGCCGTAAGCGAGCCGGGTGCCGTCGGGTGACAGTGCGAATGCCGATAGTGAAACGGTGCCGGGGGCCGCGCCGTCGGCGGCCGTTGGGACCCGCCGGTAGGTGAGGCCGTCGGGGCTTACCAGGATCGGATCGCTGCTCACCGCGTTGGGATCGCTGTCAGTGCCGGTCTGCACAAAGAGCGCGGCTCGTGGCATCGGATGGGTCAGCACGGACGGCACAGTGGCCGGAATCGAGATCTCGGCAGGGATTAACGGTGCGACGCCCGCGGGACTGGAGGGTTTGTCATCGCGCCCAGATCCGCTGATGATCACCGCGCCTGCGGCCACGACGATGACCGCCGCGGCGGCCGCGGCGGGACCGATGAGTTGACGCCGACTGAACTGATGCCGATGTCGCGCGTGCGGTTGCCGTCCCGGGTTGAAGAGCCGCTCGTAGGGAGCTCCGACGGTCGGCGGGATTTGGTCGGCCT
Source organism: Acidothermaceae bacterium (assembly GCA_050743645.1). Classification (GTDB taxonomy): domain Bacteria; phylum Actinomycetota; class Actinomycetes; order Acidothermales; family Acidothermaceae; genus JBOGEK01. Next base: position 722 of record JBOGEK010000177.1, on the reverse strand, counting down.
CGTCGAGGAGGAACTCCGCGAGTACCTGTTCAAGAGCGCGTGTCATCGTGTACCTCCGTTGGCAGCAGGTGATCCGAGGCCGTCTGCAAGACAGAACGCAGCCGGGAAAGCCCCCGCGAAGTTTGGCTTTTCACCGCTCCGAGGGAACAGCCGAGAATGACTGCCACCTCTGCCTCGGGCAGGTCCTCGAGGTAGCGCAGCACGAGGACTGCGCGCATCTGGTTCGGCAGCGCGAGGATCGCGGCCCAAATCTCGTCGCGGGTGTCGAAGCGCGATGTGGCGTCAGGGGTTTCGACGTCCGGCAGGGTCATCGTCGGATATTCAACGAGACGTCGACGCCGCCACCACGAGGTGTTCAGGTTGACAACCGCACGCCGCACATACGCCTCAGGATTGGCGGCGCGGATGTGCCCCCACCGGCGGTGGCAGCTGATCAGCGCGGTCTGCAGCAGATCCTCGGCGTGGCCGAGGTCGCCGGTCAGCGCGTAAGCGAAACGCCGAAGCGGCTCCCAGCGCGCCTCGACGAATTGCCGGAACTGCTCTTCGGCGTCCGCGCCCATGTTCACCACCCGCCCGCACTCATCAGTCGAGTAGACGCCCATCAGCAGGCGAGGGTTGAAAGCCTCGACCGCCCCGCGCGAATGCACGGCCCGCTGAACCAGGCGTCGAGTTCGAAGTAACCGGGGACGGTGTTCGCGCCGTGCAGGACCTCGGTGATGAGT
>JBOGEK010000176.1:0-45080 GCA_050743645.1 Acidothermaceae bacterium | reverse complement strand
GTATCAAGCACTGGAAGATAGCCGTCGTGCAGCGCCGGTTGGGCAAGGTCGTTGATGCACTCGCCATAACGTTCAGTGCCGCCGGTACCGATGTAGATCCGCAGACTGCGGTTTCCGCTCTTGTCGGAGATGATCTGGCTACCGTCGGCAACATGCAATGCAATGCTTCCACGCGCGGACGGCGCAGTGGGCTGCCCGAACGGGATGTAGTAGACGCCGGAGTCGTCGAGGTAGCTCCCGCCCGCCGCCGGAGCGAACGCGTACATGAGCGGCGTCAAGTCGTCCTTGACGCCTGCGTACGTCGGGCCGCCCGGCGCTGCGAGCGCCTTGTCACCCATCACATCGTCGCCCGACGCGAGTGCTTGCTCGACGCTGGTCTTATAACTGTCGCTAAGCGCGAGCGTTGGTGCGGACGCCGGACAACCGACCGTGCCGGGCACCCGGGGAACAGCAGCCGCCTCACCTGGAATCGATGCCAGGCTGGCCACCATCGCCGCAGCGACCGCGGCTACCACGAAGGTGGGATATCTCGTCAGGAGCCGATGCCGAGAAGACATGAGAATACTCCAAGTTCAATAGGCTGAACCTCGGTCTATACAATGAGACTATTGGCGGCCAGAATGCAGTGTCAACGGCTGCGGGATAAGGAGTTCCGGTGTTATTGGGATATGTGAGCGACGAGCACTACATCGCAATCGCCGATGTCGCAGTCGAACTCATCGGTGAGCAGGGCTCATTCGCAACGCATTCGCGAGCATCGGGCGCGATCTATTTCGACGGGCCCGCGGGTCGATACGAGATCGTGCTCAGTCGCGATGGTTACGGGGCCAAGCGCACGGCCGCCGACGTCACCCAAGATTTTCCGGTACAGCTTCGACTCTTGAGCGAAGCCATGTATGGCTACGCCTGGCCGAAGTGGACACCGGCGGGCGGCACGTCGCAGCTGCGCGTGAGTTCGGGCGCAGGCTACCGCGTTGAACTGTGGCACTGTGGCTGGCAACGCAAGTTGGTCGCGTCGCTCGGGTACGACAGCCACGCCCCACGTGCAACACGGCAGGTGACACCCGATGGTGACTACACACGTACCGGCGTCGACTGGCGAGACCCTTTGGTCGTCACCGCACCTGATCGCTCGGGCCTCTACTATTTCCACGTTCACAGCGCGCACGGGGACTTCACATCGTTTCCGTGGATCGTCACACCCAAGCGACCAACCGCGTCGGTCGCCGTCCTCACGTCGTCGACGACCTGGAACGCGTACAACAACTTCGGCGGGCGCAGTAATTATGTTTCGCCGGCTGAACTTCCGTCGATCCCATCGGTGAATCGCCGCCAAGATCTCGAACGCTACCGGCACCCCGAACTCCAAGGCTGGTGTTACGACAACTACGCGCCGTTGTCGTTCGACCGTCCAGAACCGGCGAACGTGCTACCGCTCACGGAGCGGATCACCGACCCGATCACGGGTCGCGATGCATGCGGCCTGGCATCAGCTGAATGGCGCTTCCTCGGGTGGATGGAGCGAGAAGCATTTGACTTCGACCTGTACGCAGACGTTCAACTGCATTGGGGCGACTTCGATCTCGACGCGTACCGCGTGTTGGTGTTGAACACCCACCCGGAGTATTGGTCTCGGACTATGTACGAGACGGTGCGTGATTGGGTTGGACGCGGTGGGCGGTTGATGTACCTCGGCGGCAACGGAATCAACTGTGCGGTTGAATATCCCGACCAGCAGACGATGATCGTTCGCAACGGCGACGGTCGCATTCTCGATTTGGATCGCGAACACCTGCAGAGCCGTTTCGGTATGCTCGTTGAGCCAGAGGCGACCCTTCTCGGTGTGGGATTCGACCGCGCAGGCATGATGACCGGCGCTCCCTACCAGGTCGTCGACGACTCGCACTGGGCCTTCGAGGGCACCGGCCTGCGCACTGGCGACATGTTCGGTCGTAACAGCACACACACCCGCTGCCCTGGCGGAGCTTCGGGCCACGAGATGGACAAGGTGACGCCGAGTTCACCGCCGAAGACCCGCGTGCTCGCCAAGGGCATGAACCCCGGCGGGTCGGGTGCCGAGATGGTGCATTACGAACTCGACAGCGGTGGTGCCGTCTTCTCGGCGGGCTCAATCAATTATCCGGCGTCGCTTCCGGTCGACCCCGCGATCTCGCAGATCACCGGAAACGTGCTGCGACGATTCCTCCGCTGACCGGCACCACGCGGCGAGACTTAACCGAGCCTGACGATCGCGTCGACCTCGATCTTGAATCCACGCAGGTCGGCTTGAATCGTGGTGCGTGCAGGCAACGGATCGTCGAAGAATTCGCGGCAGACATCGTTCATCTCGGCGAAGTCATTCATGTCGAGCAGATAAACGCCGATCCGCACCGCGTTTCGCAGATCTCCGCCGGCGGCGCGGGATACCTCTGCAAGGTTGCCGAACGCACGCCGCGCCTGTTCTTTGAAAGGTCCGGTGAGCTTGCGGCCCTCGAGATCTATTGCGCCTTGGCCGGCAAGAAACAAGAATCCGCCACTCGCGATGCCCTGCGAATAGGCGCCCGCAGGCGGTGGTGCCGAGGCCGTGACAATCTGCCGTCGCTCAACTGACAACGGATTTCCCTTTCTCGCACCATGAGCACGCCGAAACGACCGGTGCCACCGCGCCTCGCCCTGGGCGCGGCGGCACCGGTCGGGCTCAGGCGCTCGGGTAGAGCTTCGTGATGACGAACTCGCGATGTCCGAGCGTTTCCGCGCAGGTCAAACGACCGTTGACCGTGCGGTCGACGATCTCGATCAACTGGTCGCCCGCCTGATCGAGTGTGCATTCGCGGCGCAGCAGCGCAGAGCAATCGAGATCCATGTGCTCCGCCATACGGTCAGCCGTACGCGGGTTTGCGGTCAGCTTGATCACCGGCTCGATCGGGTTTCCGATCACGTTGCCCTGCCCGGTCGGGAACAGGTGGATCACCGCACCCGCGGCAGCCATCAACGTGATGCACTCCGCCGCCGCCGACGACGTGTCCATGAAGTTCAAGCCCTTACGGGTCGGCGCTTCGGCAGGCTGCAATGCGTCAACAACCGGCACGGTGCCAGTCTTCGCAATGTTGCCCATCGCCTTTTCTTCGATCGTCGAGAGGCCGCCCGCGATGTTGCCCTGCGTCGGCTGCGAGCCGAGCAGGTTGGCACCCTGGCGTTCGACGAGATCGAGATAGTTGTCGAAGAGCGTCTGGAATTTCTTGCGGACGTCGTCATCTGCGCAACGGTCGGCGATGAAGTGCTCGCCGCCGGTGAGCTCTGTGGTCTCACCGAACAGCACGGTTCCGCCGGCCTCGACCCAACGGTCGACAACCTCTGCGGTCGTTGGGCAGGAGCCGAGGCCACTTGTCGTGTCTGACTCACCGCACTTGATGCTCATCATGAGCTCGCCGGGTTCGGTGGGCTCGCGCTGAATTTCGCTGGAATCACGCATGAACTGAGCGAGAACCCTCGCGACCTTCTCGTGGGTGCGCAGATCGCCGTTGCCCTCGATCGCGAATGCCTCGACCGGCTTGCCGGTTGCCGCGATGCCTTCGGCAACGCGGTTGGCCCAGTTCGGCTCAATGCCGACCACGACCACCGACGCGACGTTGGGGTTGGCCCCGGTTCCGATCAAGGTGCGGAACGTGAGTTCGAGGTCTTCGCCGAATTGAAGGCGGCCGTACGAATGCGGAAGCGCGAGCGAGCCCGGAATGGTCTTCGCCGCGGCCTCACAGGCCGCATTGGACAAGTCGTCGACCGGCAGCACGACGACGTGGTTGCGGATGCCGACCGCTCCGTTGGGACGGCGGAAACCCGTTAGCTGACGACGCTGTGCTGCCACCTTGCGCTCCTCACGTTGTGAACGTGCACGTGCTCTCCCTGGTGAATCGCCTTGCTGGCAATCGCGACGCGAGCGCCGTACTCGATAACGTCGGCGCCGGCATCGATGGCACGCAATGCGAACTTGTGCCCGAGCGGAACCGGTTCGGTCAACTCGACGTGTAGTCCGCCGACGCCGTGCAGGTAACCGCCATCGGCAGGGCCGGCGGGTAGGTCGACGACCGCGACGGCAACGCTGTCACCCTCCCGGTGAGCCAAGAACCCTGGCGTTGATCCATTCTTCGCGGACATCGCTCTCCTCTCAGAGGTCTGACCTCTTGCCACTGACGGAACGATAGCGGACACTCGTAGAGTGGTCAACGCGGGTTCCGACTCGATCACTCGATCGGTCTGCAGGCCGCACGCTTTTCGACGTCCGATCTGTTCCTCTAGCCATGTGAGACTGAATCGATGAGCTCTTCCACTGTCATGAGCCGCTCGCCGCAACATCCCGACGACATCGTGGCCGAGGTCGAAAGTGCCAGCCCTGACGATGTTTCGCGGGCCTCCGACCTTGCACGCAGTGCGGCGCGTAGCTGGGCGCGGTTGCCCGCACCAGCCCGGGCCCGGGCACTCGACAATGCAGCATCCGCGCTGACCGAAGATCGAGACGACTTTGCCGAGTTGGTGGTACGCGAGGTCGGGAAGCCGATCGACGAGGCTACCGGTGAGGTCGACCGCGGCATCGCGATCCTGCGCTATTACGCGCAGCAGGTACTCGACCCGATCGGCGAGAACTACGCACCGTCGGGGCGCGGCATGCTCTTCACCGATCGCCGGCCGCATGGCGTCGCCGGGCTCATTACCCCATGGAACTTCCCTGTCGCGATTCCGCTGTGGAAGGCCGCGCCCGCACTCGCATTCGGCAACGGCGTGCTGCTGAAGCCCGCTCCCGCAGCAACGGCAGCGGCGATCCGGCTCGCCGAGATTTTTGACGCGACACTGCCTGCTGGGCTTTTCCACGTGCTACCCGGCGATGCGCAGACCGGCACCGCGGTGATCGCGTCGTCCGACTGCGTGTCGTTCACCGGCTCGGCGGCGGTCGGCGCATCAGTCGCTGCTGCAGCCGCTCGGCAAGGCATACCGGTGCAGGCAGAAATGGGCGGGCAGAACGCAGTGATCGTGCTCGACGATGTCGATCCGGCAACGGCGGCTGCGCAGATCATTGGCGGCGCGTTCAGCTACGCGGGTCAAAAATGCACGGCAACGAGACGCGTGATCGTCGTCGGCGCCGGTGACGATTTTCTCGATGCCTTCACCGCCGCTACGCGCTCGATCGTGCCTGCCGACCCGGGCACACCGGGCACGGTTGTCGGGCCGGTCATCAATCAAAATGCGCAAGCCGCGGTCGTCGATGCAGCCACGCAAGCAAGTAAGGACGGCGGTCGGGTGCTCGCCGGCGGCGGCGCTCCGTACGACGACGGTTGGTACGTCGCACCGACGATTCTCGACGGGCTTGCGCCCGACCATCCGCTTTGCCAGGAAGAGGTTTTCGGCCCGCTCTGCACGGTGCATCGGGTCGCCGATATTGCCGACGCGGTGAAAATCGTGAATTCGGTGCGTTACGGCCTGGTCACCGGCGTGCATACGGCAGACCTCGATCGCGCACTCGAAATCATCGACGGCGTCGACACCGGAATGGTGAAGGTGAACGCGCCGACCGCTGGTGTCGACTTCTACTTGCCGTTCGGTGGAGCGAAGGACTCGAGCTACGGCACGCGCGAGCAGGGCAAGGCAGCGCGTGATTTCTACACGTTCACGCGCACCGTGACACTGTCACCAATGCGTTGACTCCGACCTACCGCTGACATCGGTGAGCTATCGCTGACGTCGTCCGCTGCGAATTGCGAGGGCCATCAGAGCGTCGGCGCTGCCTCTCGGCGGCCGATCAGGCGACCAGATCGCTCTGAAATAGCGGCGCATTACCAGCCCGGCGAGCTCAATCCTGACCAGCCGCCCCTCGGCTACCTCGTGCCGGACCGCCAACCTGCTGATCACCGCCGGCGCATCACTGGTTGCCACCGCCGCCTTGATCGCCGTCGTCGAGGCGAGCTCGAGCACCGGCCTGGCGAGGCCGCCGTACGGTTGCATGAGCTGTTCGAACGTCTCGCGGGTGCCCGACCCTTCTTCACGCAAGACCATCGGTGTCGCTGCCAGTTCGGTGGCCGTGATCGCGCGCGATCGCCGTACCCACCGATGATGTGGCCCGACAACGACGACCAACTCATCTTCGGCTACCCGCTTCGAACGAAGGTGGCGCGGCGTGTGCACGCCTTCGATAAAACCGATGGTTGCCTCTCGCGCGCGCACCAAATCTTCAACCGCAGCCGAGTTGGCGACCTGCAATGCCACGGTGGTTTCGGGCAGCTCACCGTGGAGCGCGACGAGCCACTCGGGCAGCAGATACTCGGCCACCGTCATGCTGGCCGCCACGTCGAGCCGGTCATGTTGCTCGCTGCGCAGCACTGCCACACCGCTCGCAAGATCGGTAGCCAGCGCTAACAACGGCCGAGCCATCCCGACAACGATCGAACCGGCCGGCGTCAGGCGAGAGCCGGACGTGCTGCGATCCAACACCGGCACGCCGAGCCGCTTCTCGAGAGCGCGCACCCGCAAGCTCGCGCCCGGCTGGCTGAGGCCGAGCCGCTCGGCGGCACGTCCGATGCTCCCGGTATCGGCAATTGTGACGAGCAGATCGAGAGATTCGAGGTCGGGCGTTCGCTCGCTCAAGGCCATAGCTGCAGCTTATGCCGCCATAGCCAGGTGTCGACTAGTGAACGCACGACAAAGGTTGCACGGTTGAAGGGTGCAACTACTGGAGTTTCGTCCGTCCGCCCGCTCGGCCGATAGCCGGACCCGTAGCACGTCCGGCAGCGTTATCCCAGGACTCGCCATCTGCCTCGCCGTAGCTGCCGCCAGCACGGCCCTCGGCCATCTCGTTCCTGTCTTCGGCGGTCCCGCGTTCGGAATCGTCTTCGGGATGGCGCTGTCGCTGGCGAGGCCCTTCCAGCGCGTCTTGCATGCGGGCGCTGGAATCGCCTCTCGGCAGCTTTTGCAATTGTCAGTCGTGATTCTCGGAGCCGAGCTGTCGTTGCACGACGTCGTCCGCACGGGTCTTGGATCATTGCCCGTCATGCTCGGAACGCTCGCGCTCGCGCTGCTCGGCGCGCGCATATTCGGCAGGTTGCTGCATGTCGATGGCGAACTGCGCACGCTCATTGGCGTGGGCACCGGCGTGTGCGGAGCGTCGGCTATTGCAGCCGTCTCCCGTGTTGTCGGCGCCGCCGAAACCGATGTCGCGTATTCGCTCTCGACAATCTTCGCTTTCAACGTGCTTGCCGTACTGCTTTATCCGCCGCTCGGCCACGCCATGGGAATGTCGCAGCACACGTTCGGACTCTGGAGCGGCACCGCAATCAACGACACGTCGTCCGTCGTTGCCGCAACGGCGACGTACGGCAGCGTCGCGAGCAGCTACGGCGTCGTCGTCAAACTCACCCGCGCCCTGATGATCGTGCCCATCTGTGCCTGGCTGGCCAGCCGCCAGCTGCGTAAAGCTCGGTCGGACGCCGAATCAGCGACCACCCCGATGCCGCGCTGGTGGAAGTTGGTGCCGTGGTTCATCGGATACTTCTTGCTCGCCGTCGTGGCGAACACGATCGGCCTCGTTCCCCATGGATGGCACGCGAGCCTTTCGTCGTCAGCCACCTTTCTCATCACCGTCGCGCTCGTCGGAGTCGGCCTGTCGGCGCGCTTCGACGAGATGCGGCGTAGCGGCTTGCGGCCTCTAGCGCTGGGTGCTGCGCTGTGGGCCACGGTCGGGCTGTCAAGCCTCGGGCTGCAGGCGATTTTTCGTTAGCCACCAGCCATCGCGCCGACGACCAGATAAGGCTCGACCCCATTCACGACAGCATCGGGCAGTGCCGCATCGGGCGACTCGTGCGACAGATCTTCTTGGCACGCGAAGAATCTGACGAACGCCCTGCGTTTTTGCGTCGTGTCGTCGCGAATCGTGTTGCGCAGCATCGGATACTGCGCCTCGAGCGCGTCGAGCACGCTGCGCTGGGTTATCTGGCCGTCGACGTCGAGATGTACCTCGCCGCTGATGCGAGCGAGGTTGCGCAAGTGCGCCGGCAACACGACCCTGATCACGGCAGCGTCTGCACCTCGACCGACAACACCGGCGGCAAGTTCTCCACGATCGACGTCCAACTGTCTCCGGCGTTGTTCGATGCGTAGACCTGACCGCCTGTCGTGCCGAAATAGACGCCGCAGTCGTCGAGTGAGTCGACGGCCATCGCGTCGCGCAGCACGTTCACGTAGCAATTGCTTTGTGGCAGGCCCTTGCTTAGCGGCTCCCACTCGTTGCCGCCGGAGCGGCTTCGGTAGACGCGCAGCTGGCCGTCGGGCGGGAAGTGCAAAGAATCACTAGTAATCGGGACGACGTAAACCGTCTCGGGCTCGTGCGCATGAACATCGATGACGAATCCGAAGTCGGTCGGCAGGTCGCCGCTGACCTCGCTCCAGTTGTCGCCGCCGTCGTCGCTTCGCATGACGTCCCAGTGCTTTTGCATGAACAAGGTCTCAGGCCGCGACTTGTGCAAGGCCACCTTGTGAACGCAGTGCCCCACTTCGGGCTGCTCCTCAGGCAGCACGTCGCCCGAACGCAAGCCGCGGTTCTTCGGCTGCCACGTCTTGCCTGCGTCGTCCGACCTGAAGACACCGGCGGCCGAGATCGCGATCCACATGCGCATCGCGTCGGAGGGATCGAGCAGGATCGTGTGCAGGCACAGGCCACCGGCACCCGGCTGCCACTGCGGGCCCGACCCGTGGTTGCGAAGCCCCGGCATCTCGGCCCAGTTCTTGCCGCCGTCCACCGATCGGAACAGGGCGGCATCTTGCGCACCCGCGAGAACGACGTCGGGGTCGGTGAGCGAGGGCTCGATGTGCCAGATCCGACTGAACTCCCAGGGCCGCTCCGTACCGTCGTACCACTGATGGGTGCCGGCATCGCCGTCGTAGCTGAACTGGTTGCCGATCGGCTCCCAGGTCGCTCCCCCGTCGTCCGACCGCTGCATGACTTGCCCGAACCAGCCCGACGTCTGCGACGCGAAGAGGCGGTTCGGCTCAACCGGCGAACCGGCGACGTGGTAGATCTCCCAGCCCGCGAAGTGCGGGCCGCTGACCTGCCAGTTCTCGCGTTTGCCGTCGGCGGTGAGGACGAACGCGCCCTTGCGCGTGCCGACCAGAACTCTGACGCCACTCATGTGCATCCCTCCTGTTTGCGGCCACTAGCCTCGCGCCCGCGAACGCGGCTGTCTAGAGCCGGCGACGGTCCGTCGACGCTTAGACGGACGACGGTGCAGGAACTCATCGGCGCGATCGGTATTCGTGCCGGCAACGTCACGGCCAGCGTGATTGCACGAGGCTGTTCGATGACCGTACGATCGTTCAGATCCCGCACGCTGGCACGTTGCGGGCATTGCCGACAATGCGCACGAGGGGAGTCAGATGGCCGGCACGTTCAGTGTTGAGTGGTTGCCCGGCGGGGTGTTGCTGCAGCGCCGCAGCGGCATGCTGACCGCGGATCAGGCGAACAGCTATGTCGCCGCGGTAAAGCAAGCGGTCAAGACTGCCCCGGCCCGTTGGGGCGCGGTCGTCGATGCCCGCAATGCCTCGGTGCAGAACGAAGACGTACAGGCCATCATCCAAGACCTCATCCGCTACGTCGTGGCGAAGAACGTGAAGCGCGTCGCGATCGTGACGACCAGCGTGGTCACTGGCATCCAGCAAAAGCGGATCACGACCGCCCCTGGCATGCACGACCCTTCAACTGTTGCCTTTTATCCCGACTACGACGCGGCGCTGGCTGACGTGCGCTCTGCTCTGTCGTGACCGCGGCACGTCGGCGCGCCTGCTAACTCAGCCCGTTTCGCTTGTTGGTGCTGCCGGGGTTCGGGCCCGGTGGCGTGCGTGGTGGGCGTCGGGGTCGCTGCCGGTTCGGCTGACCGTGGCTGTCGTCGCGGCTTCGGTTCAGCTGAACCGGACGCGCCTGGGGCGGGCAGGCTGGTGGCGTCGAGGTGGATGATGACGGCGGCGTGTTCGTGGCCACGCAGGTGACGCTTGCTGGTGCCGGGGGTGTGCCCGCTCCACGAAGACCGCGCCCCTACCGAGAAGCGAGTGCTACCTCCGGCTCTGCGTCGTCGGGCATCGCAGCTGACGCCGAGCGCACCCGCACTCTGAAGATTCGCTCGGCGTGCCGCTCTTCTTGCAGGTCTTTGCGACGGCCGGCGAGCAGGTCGACGAGCGTAACGAGACCGCGGATGCGCGTACGGTCTTCGCGATCGACGACCGGCAGCCGAGAAACGTGCTTGTCTGCCATGCGGTTCGCTACCGCCCGCAACGTCTCGTCTGGAAAGGCGACGATCGCATCGACCATGATGTCGCGCACCTCATGACCGTCGCAGAGATGTCCGAGCGCGGCGTCGAGCATGTCGCGTCGGGTCACGACGCCGTGTAATCGCAGCTCACCGTCAAGCACCGGATAAAGACGCTGCCGATGTTGCGCGTTTCGAGTCTGGCGGTGTTCGACGACGAACGTCGCAGCGGCAGCGGCCAGCGACATCTCAGGCCGAAAGCTGGTGAACTCCTCTTCCATCACCTCGTGCACCAGCAGTGATTCGAGCGGGTCGACGTCGTATTCGCGACTCAGATGCAAGCCGCGGCGGGCGATTTTCTCCGTGAGCACCGAGCGTTTCAACACCAGCACCGAAAGCCCGTACGCCGCGGAAGCGCATACCACCAACGGCAACAACGCCGACCAGTCGTGCGTCAGTTCGAGCGAGAAGACCACGCCGGTGAGCGGCGAGCGCATCACGCCCCCCACGACTGCCGCCAGGCCCATCAACGCCCAGAACCCCGGCGAGACAGGAGAAAAAAGGTGCCCTTCAAGCGCCCCGAGAGCGCCGCCAATCATGAAAACCGGAGCCAGCACGCCGCCCGACGTACCTGACCCGAGCGACAGCGACCAGATCAGCGTCTTCACGATGAGGATGCCGAAAATCAGGCTCAGGGTTGCCTTGCCCTGCAGCAACTCACGAATGACGTCGTAACCCACGCCCAGTGCACGCGGCTCGGCCAGGCCACCCAGGCCGATGATGAGACCGCCGATAGCCGGCCACCACATCCAGTGGAATTTCAAGCGGGCAAAGCAATCTTCGGCTAGGTAGACGAGACCGGTAGCCCCAACCGCCAGCACGCCGCCGGTGAGCCCAACCGCCACGCACGAGAGATAGTCGAGCGGCGAGAGGTGAATCGCGACGTCGTGCATCGCGAAAATCGGAGCCGTGCCGAGCAAGTAGCCACGCACGATCGTCGACATGACGACCGCGGTCGCCACCGGCAGATAACTGCGCGGACGCCATTCGAAAAGCAGTAACTCGACGGCGAGCAGAATCGACGCGAGCGGGGCGTTGAACGTCGCCGCCATGCCGCCCGCAGCGCCCGCAACCAGCAGCGTTTTTCTCTCGTCAGCCGTCAGTTTCAAGAACTGCGCTGTGACCGAACCGACCGCGCCGCCCGTCATGATGATCGGGCCTTCGGCGCCGAACGGCCCGCCCGTACCGATGCTGATGGCCGCCGAGATCGGCTTCAAGATCGCCACTCGCGGCTGCACTTTGCTGCCGCCGACGAGAATCGATTCGATCGCTTCGGGCATGCCGTGGCCGCGAATGCGTTCTGAACCGAATCGCGCCATCAGCCCGACCACGAGCCCGCCGACCACAGGTGCCGCCACGATCAGAATCGCGGCGTGGTGCCTGACGTCGGGCGCCACGAGCGACGTCGCTAGCCGGTGGTAGAAGACGACGTTCGTGATGAAGCCGATGAGTCGCAACAATCCGAGGGCGACGACCGCGCTCGCCGCACCCACCGGAACGGCCACCAGGCAGATCTTCGCGGTACGGGCTCGCATCGTGAAGTCGCCCAGATGCTCGGCCCGGATCACGGTCTCCGGCCGGTTCGCCGACCGCGTCGAAGCCTCGCTCGCCGTCCTGCCTATCTGCCGCTTACGTGGTGCGTCGGATCCAGGGCGCGGCACGGCGAACGACTCCTTACAGTGGGGATTCAGATCGAGTATCGCAGCACGATGTATCACAGGCCAAATCGGCGCGGGGTTGGGGTACGCCACGCGCGATCTAACCGAGCGCAACGGCTACCGGGCGCGACGTCACCCAACAGCGTCGTGCGACCCGGGCAGGGGTCAGGCCGACGATTCGGCGTCAAGGCCTTCGACGAGGTGCTTGAGCGACGGCGCGAGCCGCTGCAATTCCGCCAGGTGCAGGGCAGAGAGCGCGTTCAATCGTGATTCGCCGTCAGAAGTGAGACCGACCCGCACCACTCGACCATCAGCGTCGGTTTTCTGCCGGACGACGAGACCCGCGACCTCGGCCCGGTCGACCAACTCGACGGCGCTGTGCGGGCGCAGCAGCAGGTATTCGGCAAGTTCGCCGACAGTCGGCCCGCGCCGGTCATCGTGCCCTTTGACTGCGAGCATCAACTGGTGCTGGGCGGGGCTCAGCCCCACCGTGCGCGCCTGACGCTCACTCCACCGCTCGAAGCGCCGCAGGTCGGTGCGGAACGCGAGCAGCCGAGCGAATTCGCTTTTACTGAGCTTGGCCACGTGCCCTTTGTACCAGTTACCGATCATCCTCGTGGCGTCGTGGCACTAGTGCGTCGTCAATGTCGTCAATGCTTGCGACAAACGCAATGCGGACCGGCCGGTGCACCGCAAATCGGGCACCCCCCAGGAGCACCACCGACGGTCAGCCGCCGGGTCGTCAGCGCTGCCTCGAGCCGCAGCACGCTCTCGATCTGCCGAATTCCGCGCCGGACGTCGCGAAAACGCTGATACCGCTGGCGGGCCGGCTTCGCCGCCAGAAATCCGGCTCCGGTGAGCAACACGAGGCCGACCACGATCGAGCCGCTGCCAGACGACAGCGGCCGTCCCGTCGCCACCGCTGTGACGATGAGCGTCACGCCAAGGGCGACCAGGATGGCCGTCTGTACTGCCCGGGAGCGGGTGCTCATAACAAGTCTCTTCCCGCGACCCGGCCCGCCGATACGTACCGAATTCGGCGGGTCGGGCCCGGGAAGATCGAGCCCTGGCTGCGGGCGGAATCTGGTTGCGGTCAGGCGCGACCGCTGTGATCAGTTGGCGGACTTGATCGCCGAGACCTCGAACTCGAGGGTGACGTTCTCGCTCACGAGGAATCCGCCGGCCTCGAGCGCGGCGTTCCAGTTGACGCCCCAGTCCTTGCGGTTGATGACCGTCGAGCCTTCGAAGCCGACGCGGGTGTTGCCGAACGGGTCGACCGCCGAGCCGGTGAACTCGAAGTCGATCGAGACCGGCTTGGTCACGCCACGGATTGCGAGGTCGCCTGTGACGCGGTACTTCTCGTCACCGAGCGGCTCGACCGACGTGCTCGTGAAGGTGATCTCCGGGTAGTTGGCGAGGTCGATGAAGTCGTTGCTGCGCAGGTGAGCGTCACGCTGCTCATTGCGGGTGTCGATGCTCTCGGCCTTGATCGTCACCGACACGGTCGACTTCGTGGGGTCGGCTGCATCAAGGTGGGCATGCCCATCGAAGTCGTTGAACGCGCCGCGGACCTTGGTGATCATTGCGTGCCGGGCCGAGAATCCGATCCGGGTGTGTGCGATGTCAAGGGTGTAGTCGCCGGTCAGGGCGGTGAGTTCGGTACCAACGGTCTGGGTAGTCATGTCGTCTCCTAAGCGGGCAACCAGGTGGGCGGATTTCCGTCTCGTCGGTACCCAACATAGATGAGCGTTCAATCATTCCTGGAACGAGATAAGAGGCCGACGATGATCACCAGCGCGGACGACGAACAGCCACCGCCGTCCGACCAACTGCCGCCGTCCGACCAACCGGCGCGGTTCGACCGGCGGCAACACGGACAGCGTCGACGACCACGACAACGGCCAGGGCAGGGGCCGCAATCGCGGTTGCGCCCGCTACGCTCACCCGCCCGCCTCGACCGGCAAGCGTGGAAGGGCGTGATGCGCCGCGCGATCCGCGAGTATCGCGCCGACGATCTGAGTGACTGGGCAGCCGCGCTCACCTACCGAGCGATCTTGTCATTGTTCCCAGGGCTGCTCGTCTTGGTCGCGATCATCGGCCTACTCGGGCACTCGGCAAGCGAGCGGGTGCTGACGAACGTCAACAAGCACGCGCCGAGCGGCGCGCGCCCCACGATCCGCAGCATCGTCGAGAACGCGCAACACCAGCACTCGGCGGCCAGCGTAATCGGCATCATCGCGTTGCTGGTCGCGCTGTGGTCGGCGTCCGGCTTCGTTGCTGCTTTCATGCGCGCCTCGAACGCGATCTACGACATCGGCGAGGGCCGCCCGATCTGGAAGCTCGCGCCGGTTCGGCTCGGCGTCACCATCTTCTTGGTGGTCGCCGTCGTGGTCAGCGCGGCGATCGCACTGCTGTCGCGAGGCATCGCGCACGACATCGGCGACGCGATCGGCCTCGGTTCGACCGCAGTCTCGGTCTGGGGCATCGTGAAGTGGCCACTGCTCGTCGTGATCGCCTGCCTGACGCTGTCGGTGCTCTATTGGGCCGCCCCGAACGTGAAGCAGCCAGGTTTCACCTGGATCAGTCCGGGTGGCGCGCTTTCGGTCGTCATCTGGGCCGCCGCCTCAGGCGGATTTGCTGTCTACGTGGCGAATTTTGCGTCCTACAACAAGACGTACGGTTCGCTCGCCGGCATCGTCGTCTTCTTGGTGTGGCTGTGGATCTCGAACATGGCGTTGTTGCTCGGCGCCGAGTTCAACTCCGAGTTGCAACGGGCCAGGGCGATCGAATCGGGCCTGCCGGAAACGCAGGAGCCGTATGTCGACCTGCGCGACACCAAAAAGCTTGATGCCACCGACCGCGAACGAGCAGAGGCGCTCTCACGCCA
This sequence comes from Acidothermaceae bacterium, assembly GCA_050743645.1. Lineage (GTDB taxonomy): Bacteria > Actinomycetota > Actinomycetes > Acidothermales > Acidothermaceae > JBOGEK01. Next base: position 30,198 of record JBOGEK010000176.1, on the reverse strand, counting down.
CCTCCACTCATTCCTTCACTCCGACGACTGACGCCTGAGCCTGTACTTCTCGACCACGGTTTGCACCGAGCCTGCCAGCAACCAGCCACCTTCAAGTGCCAGCCCGGCAATGCCTGCAACGCCGACACCCGCCAACCACAGCACCGGGCGAGGAAATGTCAGTGCGAAGAACTCGCGCGACCACGGCAGCGCAAGAGCAGCAACGAGCAGCGCGACCATCGATGCGATCAACCACTGCCGTGCCCGGGTCGCCGGACGCGCCAGGATCGACAGCACCCAAAGCGCCACCCCGGCCAGCACCAAAGTAGCCACCGTGCGGGCCGAGTCGAGGGTGGTAGAAGGCTCCGAGCGCACCATCGAATAGGCACCGAACGTGGCGGCGGCAGCGACCGCGCCAGCCGGCAAGGCGAACCGAAGCACCCGGCCCATGAAGCCAGACTTGGCCCGTTGGGCGTTCGGTGCCAGCGCCAAAAAGAAGCCAGGGATTCCGATCGTCACGGCGCTGACGAGAGTCAAATGCCTTGGCAGGAACGGAAAAGGCAGACCGAGCACGCCGACGGTCAGCGCAAGCACCGTGGCGTAGACCGTCTTGGTGAGGAACAGGTTCGCAACCCGCTCGACGTTGGCGATGACCCGTCGTCCTTCTCTGACAACGGTCGGCACCGCGCTGAATGCGTCGTCTAGCAACACGAGCTGCGACACTGCGCGAGCCGCCGAGGTGCCTGATCCCATCGCGATGCCGAGGTCGGCGCTTTTCAACGCGAGGACGTCGTTCACGCCGTCACCCGTCATCGCGACCGTATGACCCATCGCCTGCAGTGCCGTGACAATCGCCTGCTTCTGCTGCGGCATCACGCGACCGAAGATGTCGTATCGCTCGATCGCACTGCGCAACTGCGGGCCGTCAGACATGGGAAGTTGGGTTGCGTCGACTGCTGGATAGGCAGTTACGAGACCGAGCTGGCCGGTGATTGCCGCCACTGTCGAGGGATGGTCGCCGGAGAGCACCTTGACGCGCACGCCCTGCTCGGCAAGATACGCCAACGTCTCGCCTGCATCAGGTCGGAGCACGTCGTGCAGCAAGAGCAACGCCATCGGCTGACGCCGAGTGATAGCGCCGAGCCCAGCGGCATCAGGTAACCGGTCGACCCGCATCAACAGCAGCACTCGCCGACCCGATTCGGCCGACGATGCGACGAGCTTGTCGAGCCCAGGTGGCAACTCGTCGGCACCGAGCCCGGCGAGCAAGATTTCAGGGGCACCGAGTAACCAGTTACCGTGCCCACCAAAGTCAGCGCCGGAGTACTTGCGCGCCGAAGAAAACGGCAGCCGGCCGCCGCTCGCCCATCGCTCGGAGACGGGAAATGCCGTACGGATAGCGCTCATCGTGGTGTTCGGGCTTGCGTCTGCCGCACCGAGTTGGGCCAGCGTGGCGCGCGTCGCATCTTCGTCGGCGGCTCCGAGCAATTCGACGGCGTCGACTTTGAGCTCACCTGTTGTCAGCGTGCCGGTCTTGTCGATGCAGAGTACGTCGACGCGGGCGAGGCCTTCGAGCGCAGGCAATTCGCGCAGCACCACGTTCGAACGGGCCAACCGCATCGCGCCGACCGCGAAGGCGATGCTGGCCAGCAGCACCAGACCCTCGGGGACCATCGTGACCGTGCCGGCAACCGATCCGCGTGCAGCGTCGGCAACGCTGCTGTTGTCATTGAATTGGCTCCAGGCAAGCAAAATCGCGACAGGGATCAACACCCAGGTGATCACGCGCAGCAACCTGTTGATGCCCTCGCGCAGCTCCGACCGCACGAGGCTGAAGCGTCGTGCCTCGGCCGCAAGAGTCGCACCGTAAGCTGCGGCACCTACCCTGGTGGCCCACATCCGGCCACCGCCTGAGGTGACGAAGCTGCCCGAAAACACCTGCGCGCCAACGAGCTTCGGCACCGCCTCCGACTCGCCCGTGAGCAACGACTCATCGATTTCGAGCCCGTCACTCGTCAGCATGACGCCGTCGACCAGCAGCCCGTCGCCGGTCCGAAGCTCTATCACGTCGTCGACGACGATGTCGGTCGCGGCGACAGCTCGGACGACGCCGTCACGCACCACCATTGCGGACGGCGCGGTAACGACGGCCACCTTGTCGAGCACCCGTTTCGCGCGCACTTCTTGCACGATGCCGATGGCCGTGTTGGCGATCACGATGAAACCGAAGACGGCGTCCTGCAAAGGTCCGACGATCAAAATGACGACGAACATCGCCCCGAGGATCGCGTTGAACCGGGTGAACAGGTTCGCGCGGACGATCTCGACGAAGCTGCGGCTCGACTTGGCGTCGACCCGGTTGGCTAAGCCGCGCGCCTGACGCTCTTCGGCCTCCGCGCTCGACAGGCCTCGATCGCTCGACAGGCCTCGATCGCTCGCGCCGCGGGCGAGACCGGCGGCCGGCATAGAGGGATTGCCGGGCGGGTCGGTGCGCTCGGTGTCGAAGGTCGCGTCGGTGCCGCCCGCCATCACAGCAGCCTAATGGTCGAGTCGCGCGGCCACCGATGAGCGCGGGTGCAGGATGGACCCGTGGCCGAAACCCCGGACGCTGCCCTGCTGGACGCCGTCGTAGCAATTGGCAGCGACCTCGACCTGCAAACGGTGCTGCATCGCATCGTCGAGGCGGCCGCAAATCTCGTCGACGCGCGGTACGGCGCGCTTGGTGTCATCGCCGATGGTGCCACGTTGGCCCAGTTCGTCACCACCGGGATCGACGCGGTCACCATCGAACGGATCGGACCGCACCCGCGCGGCCACGGCGTCCTCGGCGTGCTCATCAAGGACCCGAGACCGCTGCGGATGCACGACATCTCGCAACACCCGCTGTCGTACGGCTTTCCGCGAAATCACCCGCCGATGAGGAGCTTTCTCGGCGTCCCGATTCGAGTGCGCGACGAGGTGTACGGCAACCTCTACCTGTCGGAGAAGGCCTCGGGCGGCGACTTCAGCCAATCCGATGAGAACGTCGTCATAGCCCTGGCAGCGGCAGCGGGCGTCGCGATCGACAACGCGCGGCTTTACGAGGACGCCCGGCGGCGGGAGCGCCGGCTGCGGGCATCCGCCGAAGTTACGACGGCCCTACTCTCGGCCGCCGAACCCGACGACGTGCTCGGCCTCGTCGCCGAACGCGCTCGCGACCTCGCCGGGGCCGACGTCGCGGCGATCGCCTTGCCGCTTGGGGATTCACTCGCGGTCGAAGTTGCGCGCGGCGAGTTCAGCGAGAGGCTCCTCGGGCTGCGACTCGAAGGCGACGCCTCGCTGGTCGGTGCCGTTTTCAAAAGCGGCGAGAGCCTCAACGTGCCCGACCTGCGCTCCGAGCCTCGAGCAGCTGCCGGACACCTCATCAGGGCCAACATCGGTGCAGCGGTGTTCGTGCCATTGCGGGCCGCTGGAGTCACCTACGGCGTGCTGTATGCAGCGAACAAGCAGGACGGCGCCACCTTCGGGTCAGCCGACCAGTCGATGCTCGAAGGGTTCGCTGCGCAAGCGGCGCTCGCCCTCGAACTTGCCAAGCAGCGCAGGGAATCCGAGCAGCTCAGCCTCTTTCGTGACCGGGACCGGATCGCGCGTGACCTCCATGACCTGGTGATCCAGCGATTGTTCGCCACCGGCATGCAACTCGAAAGCTCGATGCGTTTCATGACGCGGCCAGAGGCGACACGCCACGTGCAGCAGGCCGTAGAAGACCTCGACAAGACGATCAAAGAGATCCGCTCGACGATCTATGCCTTACAGCGACCAGAACATGGCACGACCGACAGCTTGCGGGCGCGCATCGTCGAACTGGTCGAGGAGTATTCGCCGACGCTCGGGTTCACCCCAGGACTACGTCTCGAAGGACTCGTCGACACGCGCCTTTCAGCCGCGATCGGTGAAAACCTGCTGGCCGTCGTCCGCGAAGCATTGTCGAACGCCGCCAGACATGCACGGGCGTCGCACGTCGACGTCACCGTCGCCGTGCAAGAAGACCGGGTAGCGGTCACCGTTACCGACAATGGCGTCGGCCTTGGCGAAGCCAAGACCCGAAGCGGGCTCGCAAATCTCGAAGCGCGTGCCCGCGAGCTCGGTGGCGAGTTCTCCGCGTCGAGCGTGCCGCTAGGCGGAACGAAGCTCAGCTGGCTAGTCCCGCTCGAAGATTGAGACGCAGCGCTAGGCGATGTGCCAAGCTGTCGCGCGTGTTCGCCGACATCCCGCGTCCGCTCGCGCGTGCCCGGGTCGGCGTGTCGGCGACGTTCTTGCTCTACGGCACGATTCTCGGCACCTGGACCGCCCGAATCCCTGCAATCAAGCAGAAACTCGCGCTCTCTGACGGCCACTTGAGCATCGCCTTGCTGGCTTTCGCTGCAGGCGCAATCATTGGCATGCAAACGTCCGGACCGATCGTCGACCGCCTGCGCAGCACGAAAGTCATGGTGCCAGCCGTGTTCGCCGATGGGCTCGCCCTGATCGCGCCGGCATACTCGGTCAACTTGGCAACGCTCGCCGTTGGTCTGCTCGTGTTCGGCACCGTCCACGGCATGCTCAACGTGGCCATGAACGTCAACGCGGTCGAGATACAACGCGCCTGGGGTCGCCCGATCATCTCGTCATGCCACGCGATTTACAGCATCGGCGGTTTCATCGGGGCGGCCATTGGCGGTGGCTTCGCGTACGCCCACCTCGGAGCCACCGCGACGTTCGTCAGTACCGCCGCCCTCGTCGTGTTCGTCGCGGCACTGACGACGCGGTGGGTCGCCGTCCCACCCGGTGCCGAGGTCGCCGCGGTTCCCGCCGAAGCAGCACCAGCAGGTCTCGGCGCCGCACCACTTCGCGGCGTGCTATTTCTTGGTGTGCTGGCGTTTTGCTGCCTGGTCGGCGAAGGTGCCGCCGCCGACTGGAGCGCCGTCTACCTCCGCGACAATCTGCACACGACCGCGGGTTTCGCTGCGACCGCGTATGCCGTGTTCGCGTTGATGATGACGGCCGGCCGATCGGTCGGTGATCAGCTCGCCCTACGCCTCGGGCCGGTGCGACTCGTGCAGGTCAGCGGCTTGCTCGCGTCCGCAGGTCTTGCAATCTGCCTTCTCGTCGATGAGCCGATTGCCGGCGTACTCGGCTTCGGTTGCCTCGGTGCCGGGCTCTCGTGCATTGCGCCGCAAGTGTTCTCGGCGGCTGGCAACCGACATCCGGCACGGGCAGGCAACGCGATTGCTCGAGTCGCCAGCCTCGGGTTTCTCGGGTTCGTCGTTGGCCCTGTCGTCATCGGCAGCACAGCCCAAGTCGTCGGCCTACCCAAGGCGCTGGCGATCCCGGCGCTGCTCGCGCTGTTCGTCGCACTCGCCGCTCCTGCGCTGCGCACCCCCGCCGCGAAGACACCCGAGCCATGGGAACATGTCCTGCAATGAGAGCTAATCCTGTCCTCGACGTGGGTGGAACCCATGTCACAGCCGCCCTCGTTTACGTAACGACCTGGAGTTCGGTGCCCGGCTCGCGGCACCGGCGCTCGCTTCGAAGCGACGGTTCGGCCGACGAGATCATCGACACGCTGGTCGACTGCGCGAGCGCACTCGGCTCGCTCGACGGAGCGACCCTGACCGTCGCGATGCCCGGCCCGTTCGATTACCAGGCCGGAATCGGCCGGTACGAAGGCGTCGCGAAGTTCGATGCGTTGAACGGCGTTGACGTGCGAGACCGGCTCCTGCGCGCATTGCCCGAGCCACCTGAGGCGATCGAGTTTCTCAACGACGCAGGGGCGTTCGGCATCGGTGAATGGATTAGCGGCGCTACGAAGGGCTGCCGCCGCTCGGTCGGAATCACCTTGGGCACCGGCGTCGGATCTGCGTTCATCGACCAAGGCGTGCGCGTCGACAGCGGGCCGCTCGTACCCCCGGACGGCGAGCTGCATTTCGTCGACGTCGACGGTCGCCCACTCGAAGACGTGATGAGCAGGCGGGCGATCATCACGGCGTATTGCCGTTACGCGGGCGGCGATCGAAGCGACGATCTCGACGTCCGCGATATTGCCGATCGGGCGGCGAACGGTGACCAAGCCGCGCTGCGGGCGATCCAAGAGCCATGCCACGCGCTCGGCACAGCGCTTGCGCCGTGGCTCGTGCGCTTCGAAGCCGAGGGGGTCGTCGTGGGTGGGGGCATGACTGCGTCGTGGAGCCTGATCGAGCCACCGCTTCGCCAAGGCCTCGCAAGCACGACGCCAGCCCTCGCTGACCTGCGGGTCGAGCGATCGGCCGACCCTGAGGAGTCGGTCGAGGTCGGCGCCGCATGGTTCAGCGCAGGCGCCTCGTAAGCGGATCGTCGCCCGTCGCCGGTCGCAGCCGCACCTTGACGTCGACCGCGATCGCGCCGGTCGGCGAGACCGTCACCGGATTGAGATCGAGTTCGGCCAGTTCAGGCACGTTGGTCGCCAGTTGTGCTACCCGAAGCACCATTTCTTCGAGTGCTTCGACGTCGCACAGCGGTGTGTTGCGATAACCGAACAGCAACGGGGCCGCCCGTAGCGAACGAACTTGCCGCTTCGCGTCTTCGACGGTCATCGGCAGCATGTGGAATGCGCGGTCGGCCAGCAGGTCGCTTGCCACACCACCGAGACCCACCATCACCAGCGGGCCGAATGTCGGATCGGCGACGACACCGATTGCGGTTTCGACGCCACCACCGATCATCGGCTGGACGATCGCGCCACCCATCTGGTCGCCCAGATGCGTTGCCATCTCGATAAAAGCTCGCTCGACGGCCTCAGGGGTTCTCAGGTTGAGCCGCACCGCGCCGAGTTCGGTCTTGTGCACCAGCGCTCCGCCAGCGGCCTTCAACACGACCGGAAAGCCGATCTCTGCCGCGGTTTCGACGGCGGAATCGGCATCGGATACGAACGCGCAATGCGCAACGTTGACGCCATGCGTTGCCACCAGAGCAGTCGCTTTCGACGCCTCTAACCAACCGCCTTCTGGGTGCTCGCGTAGCGTTTCGCGCACTAGCGTACGGGCGGCGACGAGATCGATACCGTCGAAATCGCGGGAAAAACCGGCGGGCCGGTCGCGCCACTTCGCATAGCGCACCGCGGCCGCGAGAGCACGCGCCGCCGGCTCAGGGAACGAATAGAACGGCACCACTGGCCGGCCGTCGTGCGCCCGCAATTCTTGCGGAATCGCGACGAGCCCGAGGAAGCAGGCCAGGATCGGCTTGCCGGGCTGGTCTGCCTGAACCGTCGCGACAGCGCGGCTGATGCCGACTTCAGAGCCCGGTTGGATCGGCGTGTAAACCGTGATCACGGCGTCGATATCGGGGTCGTCGAGTAACACGCGCAGCGCCGCTTCGAACGACAACGGATCGGCTGCGGCAAGTAGATCGACCGGGTTGCCGATCGCCGCGCCCGCCGGCAACAACCCGGCCAGCCTTCGCCGCGTCGTCTCACCGAGCTCGACCACTTCGAGACCTGCGCTTTCGCAAGCGTCGGCGGCCAACACCCCCGGACCGCCACTGTTGCCCACGATCGCTACCCGCCGTCCGCGCGGAAGCGGTGCAAGGTCGAAAAGCGTGGCCACGTCGAACAATTCACCGAGTGAGTCGACGCGTGTGACGCCCGCCTGGTCGAACAAACTGTCGACCGCGACGTCGGGGGTCGCGGCTGCCGCCGTGTGCGACAACGCGCCCCTGCTGCCGGCAACAGTGCGGCCAGACTTCACCGCCACGATCGGCTTGCGCTTGCTCACGCGTGCCGCAACGCGGGCGAATTTCCGTGGGTTTCCGAACGATTCGAGATACAGCGCACACACTTTGGTGGCGTCGTCCTCTTCCCAGAAACACAGCAGGTCGTTGCCCGAGACGTCGGCCTTGTTGCCGGCAGACACGAAGGTCGCAAGGCCGATTCCCGAACGTGCCGCGTAATCGAGCGCCGCGATCCCGACCGCGCCGGATTGCGACATCAGTCCGATACCACCGGGAGGCGGGGTGACCGGGCAGAACGTGGCGTTAAGTGCGACGTCGGCAGCCGCGTTCGCGATGCCCATGCAGTTCGGGCCGATCAGTCGCATTCCGGCGTCACGACAGATGCGTACGAGCTCCGCCTGCTCGCGCTTACCTGCTGGGCTGACCTCGGCAAACCCCGCCGTGATGACCACCAGGCCTGCCGCGCCGCGCATCGCAGCCGCCCGCGCAACGTCGAGCGTTCCCGATGCGGGAACCGCAACGACCACGACGTCGATCGGACCAGGAACATCGGAAAGATCGGTAAATGCGCGGACGCCGACCACCCGGTGTCCCGAACGATTCACGGCGGACAGGCTGCCGCGGTAACCACCGCGCACGATGTTCGCAAGCACCTGGTGACCGAGTCCGGCGGGGTCGGAACCGGCGCCGACGACCACCACGGATTGTGGTGCGAGCACCCTTTGCAGCGACCGCGCGTCGGCCCGAGCCTCACGCGCATCGACCGCCAGCCGGAAGGCTTCGTCGAACCGAAGCGGAACCTCGACTTGCACGACATTCGTCGAAAGCGTTGTCGATACCGGGAATCCGGCGTCGGAGAACACGTGGAGCATGCGGGCGTTCGCCGGCAGCGTTTCGGCGACGAACGTCACGATGCCCTGTGACGTCGCCACTGTCGCGAGGTGTTCGAGCAACAACATGCCGACCCCGCGGCCCTGATGCGCGTCATCGACGAGGAATGCGACCTCGGCACGGCTGGGCTCGTCGAGCCGTTCGTAGGTCGCCACTCCGACGATCTCGCCACGAATCTCGGCCACCAGCGAGTGATGTTCGTTGTCCGCCGCTCTGGTCAGTCGCTCGACGTCCTCGCCGACGACTCCCGGCGACACCGTGAAGAAGCGCAGGTACAAGGTGTCGGCCGAAAGCTTGGCGTACATCTCGCGCAACGCGGCAGCGTCAGCCGGTCGAGCGGATCTGATCCGGACGATTCCGGCGTCACTGAGCAATGCGTCGGCATCGACGCCACCGGCAAGCGCGGTCATGTGGTCTCCTCGAGCTGATCCTGCTATCCAGCTTCGACCCCGAGAGGGGAAAGAAACACCCGCGGGCGTCCTGATCCGGCGGGCCCTTCGTCCCTGGCTCGCCGCAGAGCACGCACTATGTTGGTGATCGACAGTAGGCGGATAGGGGCACCATGGGTCTCAGCGATCAGATCGATCTTCCGGCGGGGTTCGAATTCGGCGTGGCAACCGCGTCGTACCAGATCGAAGGTGCAGTCGACGAAGACGGCCGCGGCCGCTCGATCTGGGACACGTTCAGCCACACTCCCGGCCGCACCCATCTGGGCGAGACCGGTGACGTCGCGTGCGACCACTATCACCGCTATCTCGAAGACATCGAACTGATGCGCGACCTCGGGGTCGACAGCTACCGCTTCTCGATCGCCTGGCCGCGGGTGCAGCCCGACGGCAAGGGTGCGCCGAACGAAGCCGGTCTTGGCTTCTACGAAAGGATCGTCGACGCCCTGCTCGCCGAAGGCGTCGCGCCCGCGATCACCCTCTATCACTGGGATTTGCCGCAGGGGCTCGAAGACCTCGGCGGCTGGCGCGAGCGCGACACCGCCGAGCGTTTTGCCGACTACGCAGCGATCGTGCACGATCGACTCGGTGATCGCGTGCAACGCTGGATCACCCTCAACGAGCCGTACTGCTCAGCGATTCTGGGCTACTCGATCGGCAGGCACGCACCCGGAGCCCGCGAAGGCCATGGAGCGCTCGCCGCGACACATCACCTGCTACTCGGCCACGGTCTCGCCGTCCGCGCGCTTCGAGAATCTTCGGCGGCCGGCGACCAGATCGGCATCACGCTGAACCTCCAACCGGTCAATGCAATAAGCGAAGACAGCGCGGACGTCGACGCTGCCGCGCGAGCGCGGTTGCTTTCAGACCTGCTGTTCACCGACCCGGTGCTAGCCGGGCGTTATCCCGATCTGGCCAGACCGACGTATGGCGCACTGACGGATTTCTCGTTCCTGCATGACGGCGACCTCGAGATAATCGCTGCCCCGCTTGACTTTCTCGGCGTGAATTACTACTACCCCAGCCGGATCGCGGCCGCCGAGCACGCGGAGGCCGATCCCGCGAAGCGCACCGCGGACGACCTCGGCACCAGAGAAGTCATCTACGACGGCGAAGAACTTACCGAGATGGGATGGCCGATCGATCCCGACGGCCTCACTCGGGTGCTCACCTGGCTGAAGACCAGCTACCCGCAACTGCCACCTGTCCACATCACCGAGAACGGCCGAGCGTGCCCCGATGTGATCGACGAGCACGGCCAGGTCGACGACCCCGATCGGGTGCGTTACATCGATGCGCACCTGCGGGCGATCAAGCCGGCGATCGAGGCCGGCGTCGACGTGCGCGGCTATTACTGCTGGTCGTTACTCGACAACTTCGAATGGGCACGTGGGTATGCGATGCGGTTCGGACTCGTGTACACCGATTATCCGACACAGCGACGCATTCCGAAGAGCAGCTACCACTGGTTTCGTTCGGTCATCGCGGCGGCGAAAGCCACCCGGTAGCCACCCAGTAGCCACCAGTAGCCGACCCGGCGAACAGGAGAGGCGACCTATGTCGAGCGAGAGGGCTGACGAAACGCGCGAGATCACGGTGTTCCTACTCGACGATCACGAGGTGGTTCGCCGAGGCGTTAAAGACCTTCTCGAGGCCGAGGGTGACATCGTCGTCGTGGGCGAGGCGTCAACGGCTGCCGAAGCCACGGCACGGGTGCCGGCGCTTCGACCCGACGTGGCGGTGCTCGACGTCCGGCTGCCTGATGGCGACGGCGTCAGCGTGTGCCGCGAGCTCCGGTCGAAAATGCCTGAACTCGGCTGCTTGATGCTCACGTCTTTCGCCGACGACGACGCGCTGTACGACGCCATCCTCGCCGGCGCCTCGGGCTACGTGCTCAAGCAGATCAAGGCCAACGACCTGATTACCGCTGTGCGCACGATTGCTGACGGTGGATCGCTGCTCGACGCGAAAACGACCGCCCGAGTGATGCAGCGGTTGCGCGACGAGGCCGCGGCTCGCGAGCGCAAGGACCCACTCGCCGCTTTGACAGAACAAGAGCGGCGAATACTCGAGCTCATCGGCGAAGGTCTGACCAACCGCCAGATCGGTGAGCGCATGTTCTTGGCCGAGAAAACCGTGAAGAACTACGTGTCGTCGCTACTCGCCAAACTCGGCCTCGAACGACGCACCCAAGCGGCGATCCTTGCCACCGAGCACCGACGCGAGCATTAACGCCGGCCCGAAAGCACGTCTCGCAACACGGCGGCCTGACTGATCGCGGCGTCCTTTGTCGCGGTCAGGAGGGTGACCGCGCCGGCATGTGCGAGTTCGCCGATTCGAGCAAGGGCCGCAGCACGCGCCGGATCTTTGAGCTCCGCGCGGTAGCGGCGCGAGAACTCGTCGAACCGTTCGGGATCGTGGGCGTACCACTTGCGCAGGTCGGTCGAAGGCGCGACGTCCTTGCACCACTCGTCGATGTGCGCCTTGTCTTTTGAGATGCCACGCGGCCACACCCGGTCAACGAGAACCCTTGCCCCGTCGGATGGTTCGGCGTCCTCGTATATTCGGCGCACCTGCACGTGCGGGTGTGCCTTCGGCTTCGCCACAGCTTTCGCCACCGCCTTGCTCATACCTCCAGCTTCGCACTGGGAACGACCGAGCACTAGCCTCGAAGATCGAAGGCGCGAGACCCACGATCGCGCCTTCGCCTGGCATCTCGTATCCGAACGGCCGACACCATCGAAGGGCGCCTCCAATGCAGAAGATCTCGCTCGACGCGCTGGCGCGTGAACTGCTGGAGAAGGCCACGACCTCGAGCGGTGGCCACACCGCAGACACAATCTACGGCGGCCATGAGCACGCGCTGCGACAAACCGTGATCGCGATGGTGAAGGGCTCGACCCTCGACGAGCACGAGAGCCCGGGCGAAGCGACGCTGTTCGTACTACGCGGCCGGGTACGGCTCAGCGCGGGCAACGACTCGTGGGAGCCGCGCACCGGCGATCTACTGGTGATTCCGCCCGCCCGTCACGACCTTCTAGCACTCGAGGATTCGGCCGTCGTGCTGACTGTCGTCAAGAAGCTGTGACGGTGGTCGCTAGGGGATTCTGATCGAACGACCCTGAGATGCCGAACCGAGGCGCTTGCGGGTGGTTTCGAGGCGGTCGAACATCATCGTCGTGATCCGCCGCATGAACTCGTAGCCGAGTGTGGGGTCTCCCGCGAGCAATGCGCGTAACGCGCTCGCGTCGAATACCAGCACCGACGTGCGATCCACGGCGGTGGCGCTCAGGTGCCACCGGTAGGGCGACATGAGCCACGACCACCCGAGCGCCGAGTCGGCGCCCAGCGTCTCGATGTCGACCCGGCCGCGACCTGGCACCTCCATGTCGAGCTTGACCAAACCCCGGCGGATCAAGAAGAAGCGGTCGGCACTCGCGCCTTCCTTGATGATCGCGTCGCCCGTCACGTAATCGACGCGATACACGTGGGTCGCCAGCCGGCGAAGCGACGCGATCGGCAGCTCGGAGAAGAACGGATGGTCAGCAAGGACCGCCGGTGTCAGCCTGCGGGTAGCGACGATGTTCATGGCTCCATTAACCACCCAGAAAGGTCGGAGGACGAGAGTTCGAGGTCCCGCGCAGCCGGGACCATTGGCCCGATCATCACGGCCTTGCGCCAGCTGACGAGTTCGCCGGGCGGTTGCCAGGGTAAGCAGCGGTAGGCACGCGTCGTAGGTCGAATCGCTTGACCGCGCACCGCTCCGGAGGAGCCACCCATGACGACGAACATCGCGACCGGCCGCGTGCGGGCCCTGTCGGACGACGAGCTAACCCGCATCGACGCATACTGGCGAGCCGCGAACTACTTGTCGGTCGGGCAGATCTACCTCCTGGCGAATCCGCTGCTGCGTGAACCTTTGACGATTGAGCAGGTGAAGCCGAGGCTGCTCGGCCACTGGGGTACCACGCCCGGCCTGAACTTCGTCTACGCGCACATGAATCGGGTGATCAAGCGCGACGACCTGGACGCGATCTACATCTGCGGGCCCGGCCACGGCGGCCCTGGCATGGTGGCCAACACCTATCTCGAAGGCACCTACACCGAGATGTATCCGCACATCACGCAAGACGCCGAGGGTATGCGGCGGCTGTTTCGGCAGTTCTCCTTCCCTGGCGGGATTCCAAGCCACGCGGCACCCGAGACACCGGGATCGATCCATGAGGGCGGTGAGCTCGGCTACGCACTCGTCCATGCCTACGGTGCGGCATTCGACAATCCCGACCTTGTGGTGTGCTGCGTGGTCGGCGACGGCGAGGCGGAGACCGGCCCGTTGGCGACTAGCTGGCACGGCAACAAGTTCGTCGATCCGGCGCGAGACGGCGCGGTATTGCCGATCCTGCACCTGAACGGCTACAAAATCGCCGGGCCGACGGTGCTCGCGCGGATCCCGCGCGATGAGCTGATGGAGCTCATGCGCGGATACGGCTACCGGCCGATTCTCGTAGAGGGCGACGACCCGGCGACGATGCATCAGCTCATGGCCGCCGCCGTCGACGACGCGATCGGTGACATCCGCACGATCCAGCAGCGGGCGAGAGAAAACGCCGACTCGACACGGCCTGCGTGGCCGATGATTGTGCTCGCCTCGCCAAAAGGCTGGACCGGCCCAAAAACGGTCGATGGCCTGCCGAGCGAAGGCAGTTTCAGGTCTCACCAGGTGCCGCTCGCCGGTCTGGCCGATAATCCTGAACACCTGCAGGCGCTCGAAGAATGGCTGCGCAGTTACCGCCCCGAAGAACTCTTCGACAACGACGGGCGCCTGCGGTCCGAGTTCGCTGAGCTTGCACCACGCGGCGAGCGACGGATGGGGGCTAACCCGCACGCCAACGGCGGTCTGCTGCTGAGAGATCTTGCACTGCCTGATTTCCGGGCGTACGCGGTTCCGGTCGAGAAACCGGCGACCACCTTTGCCGAGGCGACTCGCATACTCGGCACTTTGTTGCGCGACGTCTTCAAGCTCAACGACAAGAACCGCAACTTCCGCATTTTCGGGCCCGACGAAACGGCATCGAACCGGCTGACCGCGATATTCGATACCGAGAATCGCATGTCTGACGCCGAAATCCTGCCGACCGACGACCACGTCGCGGCTGACGGCCGGGTGATGGAGGTGCTCTCGGAGCACATGTGCCAGGGCTGGCTCGAGGGTTACCTGCTTACCGGGCGGCACGGCCTGTTCAACAGCTACGAAGCTTTCATTCACATCGTCGACTCGATGTTCAACCAGCACGCCAAGTGGCTCGAAACCACCCGGCACATTGCGTGGCGCCGCCCGGTGGCCAGCCTGAACTACCTGCTGTCGAGCCATGTCTGGCGTCAGGACCACAACGGTTTCTCGCATCAAGACCCCGGATTCATCGATTACGTGATGAACAAGAAACCCGAGGTGATCAGGGTTTACCTGCCGCCCGACGCCAACACGTTGCTGTCAGTTGCCGACCACTGCCTGCGGAGCCGCAACTACATCAACGTGATCGTCGCGGGCAAACAGCCAGCCCTCACCTACCTTTCGATGGACGACGCCGTAGCCCACTGCACTCGCGGCATCGGTATCTGGGATTGGGCCAGCAGCGACTTCGACGAGAACGGCGTCGGCGAGCCCGACCTGGTCATCGCGGCGGCGGGCGACATTCCCACGCTCGAAGCATTGGCAGCGACCGCGCTCGTACGCGAGTTCTTCCCCGATTTGAAGGTGCGGTTCGTCAACGTGGTCGACCTGATGCGATTGCAGCCCGACAGCGAGCACCCGCATGGCCTGCCAGATCGCGATTTCGACCAGTTGTTCACTACTGACAAGCCGGTCATCTTCGCCTACCACGGCTATCCGTGGCTGATTCATCGGCTCACCTACCGCCGGCACAACCATCACAACATCCACGTGCGCGGCTACAAGGAAGAAGGCACCACCACGACGCCGTTCGACATGGTCATGCTGAACGATCTCGACCGTTTCCATCTGGTGATCGACGTCATCGACCGGGTGCCGTCGCTGCGCTCGCGGGCGGCTCATGTCCGCCAGGAGATGGCCGACCGTCGATTGCGTATGCGGCAGTACACCCGCGACCATGGCGACGACGCACCCGAGGTGAAGAATTGGACCTGGCCGTACTGATCGTCAATGCGGGCTCCAGCAGCCTGAAGTTGCGCCTGCTCGGGCCCGACGATTCGCTCTTGCAATCGTGGGATTCGCTACCGCAAGACTTGCCGGACGTCGATGTCGTCGTGCACCGCATCGTGCACGGCGGCAGGGAGTTCAGCTCGGCGGTCGTGCTCAACGCAGAGATTGCCGACAAGCTGCGTGCGCTGACCGAGCTGGCGCCGCTGCACCAGCCGAAGTCGATGCAGGCCTACGACGACATCGTCGCGCGGCTACCGAACGCCACGCACATCGGATGTTTCGACACCGCATTTCACGCCACGATCCCCGACGTCGCCGCCACCTATGCAATCCCACGAGCGTGGAGCGAGCGTTACGGCGTCCGGCGTTACGGTTTTCATGGCCTGTCTCATGCCTGGGCAAGTCGCATCGCGCTCCGATTCGCACCTGCGGCGCGGCGCATTGTCACTTGCCATCTCGGTGCTGGTGCGTCGCTTTGTGCTGTACTCGACGGTCATTCGGTCGACACCACGATGGGATTCACCCCACTCGAAGGATTGGTGATGGCCACCAGTTCGGGCGACGTCGACGCGGGCCTGGTGCTGTGGTTGGCTGAACGCGAGGCCGACGTCGCCGCTGTGCTCGAACATGACTCGGGCCTGCAGGGACTCGCAGGCACGGCCGACATGCGTGAGCTGCTCACCCGCGGTGACGATGCCGCTCGGCTCGCATTCGCTGTCTACATCCACCGGCTGCGCAAGGGAATTGCCGCGATGGCAGCGACGCTTGGCGGTGTCGATATTTGCGTTTTCACGGGTGGTGTAGGCGAAAACTCCGATGCAGTACGAAGCGCGGCGGTCGGTGGTCTGGGGTTCTTGGGGCTCACGATCGACGATGACGCCAACCGCGCAGCCGGGGGCGACGCCGACATCAGCGCAGCCGATGCCGCCGCGCGCGTCTTGGTAGTTGCCGCCCGCGAAGATCTCGAAATGGCGAGTCAGGCGAGACGGCTGCTCGACGATACCGATGACGTGCCTGCCGGCGCGAACCGGTCGGGCAGATAGCGCTCGTTTTGCCGCAGCGGCATGGGATCATAGGCACTCGGCCTCTGATGGCAGAGCGGCCGATTTCACGACGCGGCAGTTAGCGAGGAAACGTGGTTGGTGACAGCGCTTCTCGGCGTCCGACGGTGTGGGCCGTCGCGGCGGCTGCAGGCGTGTCGAAGACCACGGTGTCGCGAGTACTCACTGGCTCTCCACGCGTGTCGGCACAGGCAAAAGCCGCCGTCGAGCGGGCCATCGACGACCTCGGGTACGTCCCGAATAGGGCGGCGCGATCCTTGGTCACCCGACGCACCGACACCATCGCATTGATCGTTTCCGAGCCCGAAACACGGCTGTTCTCCGAGCCGTATTTTGCCGGTACGGTAAGGGGCATCAGCGAAGAACTCGCCCATACCGATTACGCATTCGTGCTGCTCAGCGCTGAGGGCGACATCACCCGTATCGAGCGCTACATCATGAACGGCCACGCCGACGGCATGATCTTGATGTCATTGCACAAGCAAGACCCGTTGCTGAAGTTGCTGGCGCGCACCCAGACACCGGTCGTGATGAACGGCCGCCCATTCCCCGGCGAAAACCTGCCGTTCGTCGATGCCGACAACCGCACCGGCGCTGCTGCCGCCGTCCAACATCTGGTGCAGGGCGGACGCAAACGGATCGCGACCATCGCAGGCCCCGAGGACATGCCCGTGGGCATCGACCGACTCGACGGGTTTCGCGACGCGCTACCCGCAGCCGCCAAACGGTCGTGGCGGCGCATGGTTGCGCACGGCGACTTCTCCGAAGACAGTGGCGAGCAAGCGATGCGCGAGTTGTTGCAGCGCTCGCCAGATATCGACGCCGTGTTCGCGGCCAGCGATCTGATGGCGATCGGCGCGATGCGGGTCTTGCGCGCCACCGGGCGCAAGGTTCCTGACGACGTGGCCCTCGTCGGATTCGACGACTCGCACGCTGCTCGACTCACCGACCCGCAGCTGACCAGTGTGCGGCAGCCGATGGAAGAGATCGGCCGCTCCCTCGCGCGATTGCTGTTGAGCATGCTGCGCAATCCGGGGAAGCGACCCGCCTCGTTGGTCGTGCCTACCGAGTTGGTCGTGCGCGATTCGAGCTAATCGTCGCCGAGGGTGTTGCTCTTGACGACCGACGAGTAGAACAAACCACTGTCTTTCACGGTTCGTTGCTGCGTATCGAAATCAACGTGCACGATGCCGAACCGCTTCGAATATCCGTACGCCCATTCGAAGTTGTCGAGCAGCGACCAGAGGTAGTAGCCACGCACATCTGCGCCGGCTTCGATCGCATCGTGCACGGCCGCAAGGTGTTCGCGAACGTATTGAGTGCGCTCAACGTCATGCACCGAACCGTCGGGCTCGACGGCATCTTCGTACGCCGCGCCGTTTTCGGTGATGAGCATGGGCTTGCCGTATTCGCGGGCAAATCTCGTCAAGATCTCGGTCAGGCCCGTCGCGTCGACCGGCCAACCCATCGCCGTGTGCCGCCCGGGCAAGTCGAGGAATTGCACGTCGCGGCAACCGGGCCAGGTTTCACCTGCGCCGTCGCCGTGACCATCGGCTTGCGACCGCTCACCCGAACCGTCGAAGTGCGCGACGACGACGGGGTTGTAGTAGTTGACGCCCAGCACGTCGATCGGTGCCGAGATGACATCGAGGTCGCCGTCCTGCACATAGCTCCAGTCGGTGACCTCGGCGGTGAATTCCCTGATGTCATCGGGGTAACGGCCGTTGAACAGCGGTTCGGTCCAGATTCTGGTCTGCAAGCCATCGATCTTCGAGCACGCAAGAACGTCTGCGGCGGACGGCGTCGCAGGCCGCGCAACGACGGGGTTCAGCGTGATGGCCAACTGGGTCCCGGCCGGCAATACGGACCGCAAAGATTGGACGGCGAGGCCATGGCCGAGCAGCAGATGGTGTACCGAGGTCAGCGCCTCGACGCCCGAGGTATGACCAGGCGCGTGCACTCCTGCGGCGTGGCCAAGGAATGCCGAGCACCACGGCTCGTTCAACGTGGTCCACATACTCACGCGATCACCGAGCGCCCCCGCGAGCGCGGTGGCGTAGTCGGCGAACCGGTAGGCAGTGTCGCGGTTGGTCCAGCCACCGGCCTCTTGCAACTCTTGAGGCAAATCCCAGTGGTAGAGCGTCAACGCCGGAGAAATTCCATTGGCAAGCATCTCGTCGATGAGGCGTGAGTAGAAGTCGACACCTGCCGGATTGAGCTTGCCGACACCGCCAGGCACCACTCGCGACCATGACGTCGAGAAGCGATAGGAGTTGACACCGAGTCGCACCATCAACGCGATGTCGTCGACATAGCGGTGGTAGTGGTCGGCTGCGACGTCGCCGTTGTCGCCACCCAACACCTTGCCCGGGGTATGGCTGAACGTGTCCCAGATCGACGGTGTGCGGCCGTCTTCGGCCACCGCGCCCTCGATCTGGTACGACGCGGTGGCCGTCCCCCAAACGAAGTTTGCCGGGAAGCGGCGCGCTCCTGCTGTCACGCGCTGCGTCGCGTCAAGCGCCGATTCGATCTGCGTCATCCTTTGACCGCTCCTTGCATGATGCCTCCGACAATCTGGCGCCCGAGGAGTGCGAATACGACGAGCACCGGGAAGGTGCACAACAGCGTGCCACCCATGATGACCGCCTGTTCGGGGATATAACCCGATCCAAGGCCGGCCAGACCGACCTGAACAGTTGGATTTCGGCTGGTGAGTGCGATGAGCGGCCAGAAAAAGTCGTTCCACGCCGCCAAGAACGTGAGCATACCAAGCACAGCCATCGCCGGCCGCGCGATCGGAAGCACGATCGACCGAAAGATGCGAAACGTCGAGGCTCCGTCGACCCAACCCGCTTCGAGAAGCTCGGTCGGCATCGCATTCGCCAAGAACTGCCGCATGAAGAAGACGCCGAATGCACTCACCAACGTGGGCAACACGACCGATTGAAGGTGGTTAACCCAATGCAGCTTGGCGATCAGCAAGAACAACGGGATCACGCCGAGCTGGGGCGGTATCGCCATTGTGGCAATCGTCAAGCCCAGCAGTGGACCGCTGCCACGGAAGCGCAGCTTGGCGAACGCAAACCCGCTAAGCGTGCAAAACGCGACTGTGCCGATCGTGATTGAGCCCGCGACGATAAGCGAGTTGACCATGGCCTTGACCAACGGCTGTTGATGCAACGCGAGTCGAATGTTGTGAAATACCGATGCATTGGGCACGAAAGGCGGCGGGGTCGCAGCCATGTCGTGGTTGGTGTGCGACGCGATGATCAGCGTGTAATAGAGCGGAAATACCGAGATGATCACGACGATCGCGAGAATCACGTAGGTATAGGGCCCGGCACTCATCTGGCGGCCGGCCTTGGTACGGCGACTCACGGCGTGCCGGTTCTCAGCGTTCGCGCTCGGAGCGGCGATTGCGTTGGTAGTCATGGGGTTTCCTATCCGCGTCGGACGCGAAGCCGCGTGAGTCCGGCGTTGAGCGCCACGAGCACGATGATGATGCCGAGCATCGTCCAGGCCGTTGCGGCTGCCTGGCCGAGATGGAAGTTTGTCCAGCCCTGCTGGTACATGAACAGCGCCAGGGTTTGGTACTGGTGCTGCCCGCCACCGTTCGTCGTACCGTCGCCGGCGAACAAGTAGGGCTCGGCGAACATCTGCATCGCGCCGATCGTCGAGATGACGATGGTGAACAGGATCGTCGGCCGAAGCGACGGCACCGTCACCCGCCAGAACTGTTGCCACCGGTTCGCGCCATCGATCGACGCCGCCTCGTACAACTCCGTCGGGATCGACTGCATGCCGGCGAGATAGATCAATGCGTTGTATCCGGTCCAGCGCCAGGTGACGATCGCGGCGATCGCGATCTGCGACTGCCACCGAGTGCCGTTCACCCAGTTGATGTGGTGGACGCCGAAGAAATGCAACACCCAGTTGATCAGGCCATAGTCACGGCCGAACAACTCGGCAAAAATGAGCGTGCCCGCCACGACCGATGTCGCATACGGCATCAGCATCGCCACCCGAAAGAAGGTGCGACCGCGCATTTTGTAGTTCAGCATGTGCGCCAGGCCGAGCGCCATGCACAGCTGCGGCACGGTCGAGATGATGCCGATTGTGATCGTGTTTCGTAGCGCGTTCAGAAAGAAATGATTGCTCCACAACGCGGTGTAGTAATGCAAGCCGACCCACGAGGAGCGGTGCAGGTTCTCCAGGTTGACGTTGTGCAGCGAGACCCAGCCGGTGTAGATCAGCGGGTAAAGGCCGAATGCCGCAAAGAACACGAAGAACGGCGCCACGTAGGCGTAGGCGGCGCGAGACCCCGTCGACCCCACGCGCCCACGCTTACGCTTCGGGCGCTGGCCCGGCGCGGCGATCGCCGCACTGCGAGCCGCGTCACTCACGGTTGTCATCCGCACGTCCTCACGTTTTTACAGGAGCCAGTGTCGGGCCGGACCGACTTGCCAGTCACGCGGCCGACGTCCGCGGGCGAGATCCGGCGACATCCGAGGGAAGGGGACCACCCACCGGATGCCGCCGGTCTCGCTTGCAGGTTCAGCCTCGGCCCGTCGCGTTGTCGCGGCGAGCCGAGGCCGTCGAACCACCTTCGTTACTTAGCCACCGACAACCTGGGCGATGTTTGCCAGTGCCTCGTTGAAGGCCTTGTTCGCGTCTTCGTGCTTCGTCTCGACGTTGCCGAGCGAAGTGTCGATGGCGCTTTGGATCTGGGTGTCGTACGGACCGATTGGCTGCTGCACGAGCTTGCTTGCCGAGTCGCCGAAGATCTGGCCGATCGGCGCCTTGTTGAAGTAGTCACTCGTTGCGGAAGCGACCGCGGGGTCCTGAGCCGCCGTCGACGACGACGGGAAGTGCTGCTGCGACGTCCACATCTTGACCTGCTGTGCCGGAGCCGTCAGCCATTCGGCCAATGCCTCTGCCGCAGCCTGGTTCTTCGATGCCTTCGGAACGCCGAGCCACGAGCCACCCCAGTTCGCGGCACCACCGGGCAGGGACGCGACGTCCCAGTCACCGGAAACCGCCTGGCCCGCTTCGGAAGTGATGTAACCGAGCATCCACGCCGGGCACGAGATCGCCGCGAACGCGCCATTGGCGAATGCCTGGTTCCACGGGGTGGAGAACTGCGAGAGCCCAGCCGTGATCTTGGCTTGCGCGGCCTGGACACCCAATGCCCAAGCGTTCTTCACGCCGTCCGAGTTCTTGGCGTCGGGCTTGCCATCGGAGGTGTCGTATCCCTCTTTACCTTGGGTGACGGCAGCGTTGAAGATGCTCGCGGTCGAGTCAAGGAACGGCTTGCCGGTCTTGGCGGTGTACTGCTTGCCGAAGTCGATGAAGTTCTGCCACGTGGACCATTGCTGGCTCAACGTCGCACTATCGGCCGGCATGCCGGCGGCCTTCAGCAGGTCGGTGCGGTAGCACATCGCCTCGGGGCCCGCGTCGGTACCGAGTCCGAGCGTCTTCCCGTCAGAGGTCGACGCCATCGCCCACTTCCACGGGTAGAACGTGCTCTTCAGCTGCGACCCTTCGGGCAGCGAGTTGAAGTCGACGAACTGGTCGGCGTGGTTGGCGACGATGTCGGCGACGAAGCCGATCTCGATGCCCTGGATGTCGTCGAGGCCCGAGCCTGCGGCGAGGTGCGTCTGCAGCGCCTTGTAATAGTCGGCCGACTGCTCGACGTCGTCTTCCTTGATGGTGACGTTCGGGTGCAGCTTCATGTACTCGTCGTAGAGCCCCGCTTCTTTCAAGCCGAACGTTCCGAAGAGGCCGATCGTGATGGTGACGGGCGCCGCGTTACCAGCTGCGGGCGAGCCGCCGCCGGACGCTACGGGTGATGCCGCCGTCGAGCTCGATGCCGAGCCTCCGGACGACGGGGTGGTGCTGGCCGCGGTGTTCGACTTCGACGACGAGCAACCTGCTAGCGCGACGGCAGCAACCGCCGCGAGACCGAGCATCATGCGCGGCCGTTTACGAGCCATGAACATGGACCCTCCTGTGAGCCCCCGCACGGAGGGCTCCGAGATGAAAAAGAACGCCGACGATCATGTACGTGGATGTGGTCACGTTCCCACTCCTGGCGTGCATGAGTGTGGAAGCCAACTTCTGCGCCTGTCAAGGCGTGTAGGGCAACCTGTTGCCGATTCGAGACCTTGCGGTATGGACCGGAGCCACGAAATTTGCGGGTACGTTCCCACAGTGCAGCTACCGGCCGGCCGGCGGCTGCCGTCTGCACCGGTGCCCCGCACATACGTCATGCGCTGCGGCTGCACCAAGATGTCGGCATGGCCTCGGCTAACGACCCGCGTCGACTCTTCCTGCTCCGGCACGCGAAGACCACCTGGAGCGCCCCCGACGTGGCCGACCACGAGCGGCTGCTGGCGCCACGTGGTGAGCGGACGCTTCCCGGCGTCGGCCTGCAGATAGACCGCCACCTCGACGGCCCGCTCGATCTCGTGCTCGGGTCGACCGCTGCCCGAGTGCAGGCCACCATCGCCGGGGTGTTGCCCCGACTCTCGCCACCGCGCGAGGTGCACTGGTCACGGCCGCTCTACCTCGCCGACGACGAGCGGTTGCTCTCCGAGTTGCGCGCATTGCCCGACAGCGCGCAGACCGTGCTGCTCTGCGGGCACAATCCCGGCCTTCAGCAACTCGCCGTCACGTTGTTGGACGACGAGGCGCCTGGCGAACTGCTGGCCGGCTTGCCGCCGGCCGGACTCGTGGTCATCGACCTCGACGACGACTGGGCCGAACTCGACGTAGGCAGTGGCCGACTGGTCGCCTTCAGCGCGCCACCGACGGATTGAGCGTCGTCACCGAGCGACCGCGAGCCGTCCCGAGCGACCAGTCGTCAGGGAGCGACCGCAAGCGCATCGAGATCGAGATCGAGAAGCGAGCAGGCCCAGCGGTAGAGCAGACTCCCCGGCGTTGCTGAGATTTCAGTTGCGTCGCCGCCCGACACCAACCTGCCGAGCAGCACGGCCGTCGTGAGAAGTGCCGCGGTTGGCCGCGATTCGAGGCGGGCGAGCTGGGCCGCGCCGTACCCGCGCACCAGCAATCGATACGCGGTCGGCCCGATGTCGGCGACAAGTACGGCGGCCTGCGTGATCGCCCAGTCGCCGTCGAGCACATGCCGCTTGTTGTTGTCGCGAAAGTTGTTGCTGTCACCAAGACTGCCTCCACCATCGACTGGGACGGCGTCGCGAACGCACTTGTGGTGGCAGGTCGCGCGGTAGGCCAGCTCGACGGCCGCACCTACGTCGACGAGTTCGTCGAAATGCCGCCGCGGCACGGCAGAGATCGCGACCAGCGCGTGCAGGCCCGGCGGTGAAACGCCCACTCCGCGGTCGGGCAGGTAGTGGCCCGCCGATTCGAGGGCGTGCACCCGCGATTCGACGGCGTCCAGCCCGATTCGCCAGCTGCGAAGCTGCACCGAAGAGAAGGGCCCGACCGCAGCCGAACAAGTGTCGACGATGCCGCGCCATGGCGTAGCGCGCACGGCTACCGCGAGCCGATCGTCGGTCACCTGACCTCCTCGGGCTTACGCTCCTGTGGTGAGTATGGACACCGGACGCCCTAGTACGGAACGCAACCGGTTCGCCCGGTCACTTTTCCGCGGCCTCCCTCGTAAGTACGACACGTTGGCGTACCTGCTTTCGTTCGGTCAGGACCGCCGGTGGCGGGCCACGGTCGTCGAACACATCGCAGCCGCACGGCCGAAGTCGGTGCTCGACGTCGCCTGCGGACCGGCCGGGGTGACGCTCGCGATCGCCGGCGCGACCGACGCCCAGATCGTGGGCGTCGATCTCACCGAAGACATGCTGCGGCAAGGCGTTGCCAACGTGGCGGCCGCAGGTGAGTCGGATCGGATCCGGTTCACGATTGCCCGCGCCGAAGAGTTGCCGTTCGCCGACGCGACCTTCGAGGCGCTCTCGTTTTCCTATCTGATGCGCTACGTCGACAGCCCGCAAACGACGATCGCCGAACTGGCCCGTTGCGTCGTCCCTGGCGGCACGGTCGCCTGTCTCGAGTTCGGCGTACCCGGGTGGCCACCTGCCCGAGCGGTCTGGGCCCTCTACACCCGCGTCGGCTTGCCATTCTTCGGATTCCTGCTGGGTGGCAAGCCCTGGTACGACGTCGGCCGTTTCCTCGGCCCGAACATCAGCAACCACTACGCGCGCTACCCCATCGCCTCGCACGTTGCCGCCTGGCACGCCGCCGGATTGCGCGACATCGGCGTGCAGCGCATGAGTTTTGGTGGTGGCGTCGTGATGTGGGCGACGAAGGCCACGTCGGACGATGAGTGAGTGACGAACCCGTCATGTCAACGCCATCGAGGGCCGCGGTAAAGCCCGCGTTCTACGCCGGTGGCCGCGGCGTGGGCGGCCTGCGTGATTGGCTCTCGCTGCTTCATCCGCCTTATACCGCTTGGCATTTGAGCTATGTAGCGATTGGTGCGTCGCTCGCAAATCCGATGAGACTCGACCGGCTCGGCTGGGCACTGCTGGCGTTCTTTCTCGGGCTCGGGGTCGGTGCGCACGCGCTCGACGAGCTGCGAGGGCACCCACTGCGCACCGGAATCAGTAGGCAAGCGCTGCTCGTCGTCGCCATTCTCACGGTTGGCGCAGCCGGAGCCATCGGGTGGTTCGTCGGGGGCCTGCACTTGTTGCCGTTCATCGTCGTGGGCGCGGTACTTGCTTTCGGCTACAACCTCGAATGGTTCGGTGGCGTGTTGCACAACGCGGTCGGGTTCAGCCTTGCATGGGGCGCTTTCCCTTTATTGACAGGCTATTTCGCTCAACACTGGACCATCTCCGTCGGGGCGGTCATCGCGGCCGCAGCGGCGATTGCCATCACGCTCGCGCAGCGAGCCCTCAGCACGCCCACCCGATGGTTGCGACGCCACGTGCAAGAGGCGCACCTCGCGTTCACGATGGACGACGGCTCGCAGGGTGGGTTTTCGTCGTCCGACTTGATGAAGCCTTTGGAGAATGCGCTGAAGGCGATCACGTGGGGCATGGTGGCGCTGGCAGTTGCGCTCGTTGTCGCCCGCCGCTGACGGCTACGACAGCGAATCACCGACCGACGCGACCACGGTGGGATAGATCGAGAAGATCGTGTCGAGCTGAGTGACGTCGAGGATACGGATGATGCGCTCGGAGGGTGCCGCGAGCCGCAGGGCGGCGCCCGCATCGTCTTGGTGCTTGTGCGCCCGCATGAGCACCCCAAGGCCGGTGGAATCCATGAATCGCACGCCCGAGAGGTCGACCACGACCTTCGCCGAGCCGGCCATCGCGCGCTGCAAGGCCTCTTCGAAGCTGGCCGCGGTCGAGATGTCGATCTCGCCCGTGACCGCGACGACGGTCCAGCCGGCGTCGTCGGCGGTGCTGACATGCAAGGCCGTGTCGTCAGGATCGCCGGCGTCGAGCGGGTACTCGGAGCGCACCATGGATGAAGACCTCTCAGCAGGTACCCGCAACGCTATCAATCGGGTGCGCCCGGTGCAGCTTGATCCGGTGCAGCTTGATCCAGTGCACCTTGATCGAGTGGTGGCCGCACGTAGCCGACGAACGACGGCACCAGCACCACCACGACGAGCAGGCCGACAACGCAGGCCACGCCGCCGCTGACCCAGGCCACCGAGGTGCCGGCGACCGCGGCGACCGCGCCGGCCCGGACGTCGCCAAGCCGTGGCCCGCCGACCACGACGACGGTGTAGACGCCTTGCAGCCGGCCGCGCAACTCGTCGGGAACCGACGTCTGCACGATGGTCTGACGGCACACCGTCGACACCAGGTCGCCGGCTCCTGCGAGCGCGAGCAACACGACCGTGAGCCACAGCAGGTGACTGAGCCCGGCCAACGCGACGAACACGCCCCAGCCGACGATCCCGACCACCATCGTGACGCCTTGGCGCCGCACGTGCCCGAGCCAGCCCGACGACAAACCACCGACAACCGCCCCGATCGCGATTGCCGCGTACAGCCACCCCACCGCAGCCGCGCCGCCGAACCGCTCGTGTGCGACAGCGGGAAACAGCGCTCTGGGCATCGCAAAACTCATCGCGATCAGGTCGACAACAAAAGACATCCATAGCACCGGACGACGGGAAATGAACGCGACTCCTTCAGCGACCGAGCGAAATCCGGCCCGCGAACGGGGACGCGGCTGGGTGCTGGAGCCGGTGCCGACCGGAACCCCGCCCGCCAGCTCGGCACGGCCAACTTCGGCGCCCGCAAGGTCAGCACCCGCGGCCTCCGTCAGCTGCGGCGCCCCGACCGCCTGCGGGATCGGCGGGATTCGCGGTAATCGGTACGAGGCGTACAAGCTGGCCGTGAACAGCGCGAGGTCGAGCCCATAGGCGCCGAAATACCCGACCTTGTCGACGACCACGGCCCCAAGCAGCGGCCCGGCAATCGTCCCCACATTTTGGACGACGAAGTTCACCGCATTCGCGGGCGCAACCAATTCGAGCGGCACCAACCGCGGGATGATGGCACCTCGGGTCGGGCCGCTCACTGCAAACCCGGCCGACTGCACGGCTATCAAGCAGAGCAACAGAATCGCGCTGTTGGCGTGAACGATTGCCTGTAACAGCAGGCCCCACGTCGCAGCCCAGGTCACCATCGAGGCGATCAACACGAGCTTGCGCCGTTCCATGACGTCGGCAATTGCGCCGCCCCACAGGCCGAACACGACCAGCGGAACCAAGCTGGCGAAGCCGATGAATCCAACCCACAGCGACGACTTGGTAATCGCATAGATCTGCAGCGGTACCGCCACCGTGGTGACCTGGTAGCCGACGAACGAAACACCTTGTCCGAGCCACAGACGTCTGAAGTCGGGGTAGGCGAGCGGACGACGGTCGACGGCCACCCGTTTCAGTAATGAGCCGCTCAATCAGCCGCCTTTGCCTGACTGGCCGGCTTTTCGTCGTCCGCCATCGGCCGCGAGAAGACGGACGACGGCCTGCTCGATCGGGCCCTGGGTGGCAAGTCCGTACTCCGGTTGGCTGCCAAGTTTTTCGAGGACGCCGGCAATGGTGGTGCCTTCGTCGAATCGGTCGACGACCCGCGGGTCAACATAAGATTTGCGGCACACAGCTGGAGTATTTCCGAGGTAGCCCGAAACTTCACGGTAGGCGCGCGCGACGGCGCGATCGCGAGCTGCCGCCGAGCGCGAAACCGACACCGACATTGAGGCCGAAACGGCCAAGGCCACGGCCATCAACACTGTGGCGTGCCACGTGCGGAAGTCTTTCGCAGTCATCTCGATGCCCGAGAGTCGACGCAGATGATCGTTGATGTCGCCACTGCGGACGTCGTGCCAACGGCTCGATTCATCCTTGTACGCAAGCAGTTCTGCGCCACCACCGCGGCGGCGCTTCAACCGCTGCATCAGTTGTCGCACCTCGGGATCGACGATCGAGACCACGCGGTGCACGCTCCCTTTGGCCTCGTAATCGAAGACCATTGCGTCGCCGTCGAAACTGACGTGGTCTTTGCGCAACGTGGCGAGGCCATACGTGTTGTGCTCGTCGGCATAGGCCTCACCGCCGACTCTGAAGAATCCCAGGTCGAGAAGCCGCACCGCGGCGGCCAGCACCGCAGCACGAGACGGTTCGCCAGAGGCCAGCCCCTCGGTTACTCGAGTGCGGAGCAGCGGCAACGCTTTCGCCACCACCAGTGCGCGATCATGTTTGGCAATGTCTCGCTGTAGCCGCCAGTCGTCGTGATAACGGTATTGGCGACGACCTGCGTTGTCGGTGCCGAGTGCTTGTATGTGGCCGTTCGGCCAAGGGCAAATCCAGACGTCGGTCCAGGCCGGCGGCAGGACCAAGGCTTTGATCCGCCTAAGCACCGCGGCATCGTCGACCCGCGTGCCGTCACCGTAGCGGTACACAAATCCCGAACCCTTGCGCTGCCGGACGATGCCCGGGCCGTCGCATTTCGATCGTCGCAGCCGGCTTACCTTCGATGGGCCGGGCACGACACCTCCTGCGACTCGCTGCTTATCGCTGTTACCCATCGGGTGGAGCGATTTTGCCCAATCTTTTGAAATTCAAGCCTCCAAGGGTCTTCCGCTGGGAAGTCGCGAGGACTTACGGTGGGCGACCGTGAGAGCGCTCCCACGCATCTGATTCTCGATGCGTCCCCATCCGTGCAGGAGGAAGATCGCATGATCGAAGTTCCACGTCGGGGGTCACACCGAGTTCGCCCGAGCCTGCGGCTCATTGTTGTTACTGCCGCCGCGGCATTGCCCGCGGCCGCACTGGTGGTCGTCACCGGCAACTCAGCCGGCGCCGCCGTCCCGGCCCCTCCAGCGGGCTGGACCACCGCCTTCAGTGATGACTTCAATGGCGCCGCCGGTACCGGCCTCGACACCGCGAACTGGCTTTACGATTCGGGGCACAGCTATCCAGGCGGCGCCGGCAACTGGGGAACCGGCGAGGTCGAGACCGTCACGAACTCCACCGCAAACGTCTACCAGGACGGCAGCGGTCATCTTGTCATCAAGCCGATCAAAGACTCGAGCGGGAACTGGACGTCGGGGCGTGTTGAAACGCAGCGCACCGATTTCGCTGCCCCTGCCGGCGGTGAAATGGAGATCGCCGCCTCGATCGAGCAGCCAAATCCGGCTTCGGGGCTGGGATATTGGCCTGCATTTTGGGCGATGGGTGCAGCGGCGCGGCCCGTCGGCGCGACGAACTGGCCGAGCATCGGTGAGCTCGACATCATGGAAGACGTCAATGCGCTTTCGGAGGTGTCGCACACTTTTCATTGCGGCGTAGACCCGGGCGGCCCGTGCAACGAGACGACGGGCATCGGCAGCGGGTTGCTCGCCTGCTCCGGTTGCCAGACGGCATTTCATACCTACTCAGTGATCGTCGACCGCACGAACACCAGCGCCGAACAGTTGCGCTTCTACACCGACGGCGTGCTGCAACACACGGTGAACGAAAGTCAGGTGCCGGTCGACACCTGGACCGCTGCTGTCGACCACGGCTTCTTCCCGATCCTCAACGTGGCGATGGGCGGGGCCTACCCTGACGCGATTTGCCATTGCACAACTGAAGGTGCGGGCGCGTTGAACGCCACCACGTCGGGCGCAGCGATGAGCGTTGATTACGTCGCGGTCTATGTGAAGGGCGGTTCAGGTTCGGGTTCACCGACTCCGACGCCGACTCCGACGCCAACGCCAACTCCCACGCCTACCGGAAATCCCGGCACCGGCGCGGGTGCGGGCTCAACGATCCAGGCCGAGTCGTACAACGCGCAGTCTGGCACCAGCAACGAGACGACCTCCGACGCCGGCGGCGGACTCGACGTCACCGCGATTTCGAACGGCGACTGGTTGCAATACAACGATGTCAACTTCGGAAGCACCGGCGTGCGGCAGTTCTCGGCCCGCGTCGCATCAGGTGCGACCAACGGCGCGAGCGGTCTCGTCGAGGTGCATCTCGATTCGCTGTCGAACCCGTCAATCGGCAGCTTCGCGATCGGCAACACGGGTGGTTGGCAAAGTTGGACGACGGTGCCCGCGAACATCGCTTCGACCACCGGCACCCACACGGTGTTCCTGAAGTTCACGTCAGGGCAGCCGGCGAACTACGTCAACGTCAACTGGTTCACGTTCCCCGGCGGACCGACGTCAGGGGGTTCGTCGTCCACACCCACACCCACACCCACACCCACGCCGACACCGACCGGTGGCGGATTCGCTGCGACGTCGACGATCCAGGCCGAGCCGTACAGCGCGCAGTCCGGTACGACACTCGAGGCGACGACTGACACGGGTGGTGGCCAAGACGTCGCGAGCATCTCGAACGGCGACCGGCTGCAGTTCAACAATGTCGACTTCGGCAGCACCGGGTTAACCCAGTTCAAGGCGCGGGTCGCATCAGGTG